>NZ_JBICKP010000021.1:0-49409 GCF_043104335.1 Pseudomonas sp. WSY_20 | reverse complement strand
CTACCGCGCGCTTAGAAGCAAAAGCAAAAGCAAAAGCAACGGCAACGGCAACGACAACGACAACGACAACGACGACGACGACGGCCATTCAGGTTCGCGAACAGCACGTCCGAATACGGCAGGGTTGCGCGGGGAACTCGCCAGTTGACGAGATCATTCCCACCGAGAAAGACACCAAATTACCCCTTCGCCGAGCGATCAATGGAGAACCCAGCCCAGTCCTGGCTTACCGGCATCAGTTCCAGGCTGTTGATGTTGATATGCGCCGGCTGGTTGAGGATCCAGAAGATGGTCTCGGCAATGTCCTGTGGCTGAATCGGCTCGGCACCCGCGTAGGTAGCATCGTACTTGGCCTGGTCACCGCCAAAACGCACCAACGAGAACTCGCTCTCGCACAAGCCAGGCTCGATGTTGCTCACCCGCACGCCAGTGCCGCGCAAGTCGCACCGCAAGCTCAACGAGAACTGGCCGACAAACGCCTTGGTACCGCCATAGACGTTGCTGCCCGGATAGGGATAATTACCCGCCACCGACCCCACGTTCAGGATGGACGCCCCCCGCCCGTGGGCAATCAAGCGCGGCAGCAGCAAGCGCGTGGTGTAGATCAGCCCCTTGATGTTGGTGTCGACCATGGTTTCCCAGTCGTCGAGGCTGCAATTCTGTGCCGCGTCCACCCCCAGCGCTAACCCGGCGTTGTTGACCAGCCCGCGAAGCGTGTCGAAACCCGCTGGCAAGTTGGCGATGGCCTGTTCCATCGCCTGGCGATCACGCACATCCAGCACCAGGCCATGGACTTCGGTTTGCGCTGACAATTCGGCACACAAGGCATCCAGGCGGTCCTTGCGGCGCCCAGTGAGCACCAGCTTCCAGCCCGCCTCGGCAAACCGGCGGGCAGTGGCCTCGCCAAAGCCGGACGTGGCGCCTGTGATGAAGACGGTCGAAGTCATGCAGTGTTCCTCACGTAAGAGATCCTGGGTTAACCCGAAGCATGCCCGTGCTCGATGCGCCGGGCAAGTCGCCATACGCACTGATCGTTTTTTGACCACACCGCTGAAGGCCGCGTATGCACTGGGCTGCAGCCACCTATGCGCACCTTATCCACAAGCCTTTCCCCGCCAATTGGGGGCAACGGCCGCACCCGGCGGAACCCTTTCAGCGAACCACGGTCTCGTCTGACTTTTTCACTAGGGCCAGATCCTTGGCCACATGCTGCTTCCAGACGTCTGTCCAATGCTTTTCCACAATTTTATCCACAGACATCTGACCTTATGACATCACACTTAAAAAGTACTAGTCAGATAGGCATAGCACCACCCAGCACGCCCATGGTCAAAAAATGATCAAACCTGTGAAAGCCTTTGATTCAAGGGCCTGCAGAAAGATGCCACCATGTTTTCCACAGGCACCTCCACACGAATGGTGGACTAAATCAAGTTGTGGGTAACCGAGGGCGGCCTGTCGCCTCGCGCCTGTGCATAAGCCCGAGGTCATGGCAGTTGTCCACATGAGGACTGGCCTGTTGAGACGTGCAGGAAGATGCTTTCGAGCGCTGACCAGCCCCGATTGGCTCAAGGCTGGACGACCATCAGGGCTCAGTGCCCGCCCAGATAAGCACTGCGCACCTCTTCATTGACCAACAACTCCTGGCCCGTACCCGTCATGCGTATCTGCCCGTTGACCATCACGTAAGCCCGGTCGGACAGCTTCAACGCATGGTTGGCGTTCTGCTCGACCAGGAAGATGGTCATGCCCGTCTTGGCCAGCTCGCGCAGGGTGGCGAAAATCTGCTTGACGACGATGGGCGCCAGCCCGAGCGAAGGCTCATCCAGAAGCAGCAGTCGAGGCCGGCTCATCAGGGCGCGGGCGATGGCCAGCATCTGCTGCTCACCCCCCGACATGGTCATGGCGCGCTGGTTGCGTCGCTCCTTGAGGCGTGGAAACAATGCATACATCCGCTGCATGTCCTCGTCAGCATGCTTGTCGCCGATGGGGATGGTGCCCATCATCAGGTTTTCTTCGACACTCATGTCCGGGAACACCCGCCGCCCTTCCGGCGATTGAGCGATGCCATTGGCGGCGATGTAGTGCGAGGACTTGCGGGTGATGTCGGTGCCCCGGTAGAGGATCTGACCGGAAGCGGCGCGAGGTTGCCCGAAAATGGACATCAACAAGGTGGACTTGCCCGCCCCGTTGGCACCGATCAGGCTGACCGTCTCACCTTCGTCGATGTGCATGGACACCTGCTTCAGGGCCTGGATGGGGCCGTAGAATACATCCAGGTCCTTCAATTCCAGAATGGGTGCAGTCATATCAGCTCCTCTTCGTCGGCACCCAGATAGGCAGCGATCACTGTCGGGTTGTTGCGGATATCCTGGGGCGCGCCCTCGGCGATCACGTTGCCGTGGTCCAGTACGACGATGTGGTCGGAAATGCTCATGACCATGCCCATGTCATGCTCGATCAGCACCACGGTGATGTCATGTTCGTCGCGCAGGACCCGCACCATGCGGCTCAACGCTTCGGTTTCCTGAGGGTTCAGGCCCGCGGCAGGTTCGTCCAGGCAGATCACCTTCGGGCGGGTGCACATGGCACGGGCGATTTCCAGGCGTCGCTGCTGGCCGTAGGACAGTTCGCCGGCCAGGCGGTTGGCGCAGTCGACCAGGTCCACCACTTCCAGCCAATAGAACGCATGGTCAAGCGCGTCGCTCTCGGCCTTGCGATACCCCTTGGTGTTGAGCACGCCAGCCAACAGGTTGCGGTTGACCCACATGTGCTGGGCCACCAGCAGGTTCTCGACGACGGACATTTCCTTGAACAGCCGGATGTTCTGGAACGTCCGGGCCAGGCCGGCCCGGTTGACCAGGTGGGTGCCGCCAAACATCTTGTAGTACAGCCGGCTGGCGAACCGTGATGGCGAGACGAAGTCCGCCGCCTGGAAGCGTTCGCCCAGCAATTGGATGACGTTGGTATGGCTACCCCGCGCGTTGAGCTCGATCCGCCCGCCGCTGGGCTTGTAGAAGCCGGTCAGGCAGTTGAACACCGTGGTCTTGCCTGCGCCGTTGGGGCCGATCAGGGCGAAGATTTGGTTGCGCCTGACTTTCAGGCTCACATCGCTGAGCGCCTTGATGCCACCGAACTGCATCATCAGGTGGTCTACCGAGAGAATGATGTCGTCGCTCATGGCGCCACTCCTTTACGCGGGGTCACACCGGACCGGCTGATGCGGATCAGCCCGCGCGGTCGCCAGATCATCATCAGCACCATTAGCACGCCAAACAGCAGCACCCGGTACTCGGAGAAGCTGCGCAGCAGTTCTGGCGCAACAGTGAGCACGAACGCGGCAATCACCACGCCGACGGTCGAACCCATGCCGCCCAGTACCACGATGGCCAGGATCAGCGCTGACTCGAAGAAGGTGAACGAGGACGGGTTGACGAAGCCTTGGTAGGTGGCGAAAAACACCCCCGCCAGCCCCGCCGTCGAGGCGCCCAGGGTGAACGCCGAGAGCTTGACCAGCACATGGTTGAGCCCCATGGAACGGCAGGCAATCTCGTCTTCGCGCAGGGCCTCCCAGGCGCGACCTACTGGCATGCGCGTCAGCCGGTGCTTGATGTACAGCACGGCCAGCACCACCAGGAACAGTACCGCGTAGATGAACACGAACTTGAGGTTGGGGTTGTAATCGATACCCATGAACTCATGGATGGGCACGCCCCCGTCCTTGGCCCGCCGCCCGAACTCCAGGCCGAGGAACGTCGGCGCCGGGGCCGGCATGCCGTTGGGGCCGCCAGTGAACGACAGCCAGTTGTTGAGCACCAGGCGAATGATTTCGCCAAAGCCCAAGGTAACGATGGCCAGGTAATCGCCGTGCATGCGCAACACCGGAAAGCCCAGGATGCACCCGGCCAGCGCTGCGGCAATGGCCGCCAAGGGCAGCACGCTCCAGAAGCCAAGCCCCAGGTACTGGTAGCCCAGCGCCAGGCCATAGGCACCGATGGCATAGAACGCGACATAGCCCAGGTCCAGCAGCCCGGCCAGGCCAACCACGATATTCAGGCCAAGACCCAGCAGCACGTAAATCAGCCCGAGGATCACCACCGTCAGCAAGTACTTGTTGGCAAAGATCGGGAAGATGATGGCGATCACGATGAGCGCAGGAATGATATAGCGCAGCCGCGACTTGTAGTCTGGCGGGTTCACATGCACGCCCGAGCCGCCGTTGTCGAAGCCTTGCAGCATGCGCCGGCCAGCAGCGGTTTGCAGGTAAAGGCTGAGCAGGAAGCGCCCAAGCATCACACCGCCGACCAGCCACGCCACACGCCGCGGTTCGGCGTTGAAGCTGTAGCCGTCGAGCACTACACCGACGACCGGGCCGAACACGATGAGCGCCAGCAGCCCTGCGACCAGGGTTTCCACTACGCTGCGCTTGAGATCCAAGCCTGTCTTTTGGGGAACGGATACGGATTTGGCAACGGACATGGTCACACCTTAGCCACGAGTGGGCGACCCAGCAGGCCTTGGGGGCGGAAGATAAGGATCAGTACCAGCAGCGAGAAGCTGAATACGTCCTTGTAGTCCGAGTTGATCAGCCCGGAGAACAGCGATTCGGAGATGCCCAGGATGATGCCGCCAAGCATCGCGCCAGGCAGCGAGCCAATACCGCCGAGCACCGCGGCAGTGAAGGCCTTGATACCGATGATGAAACCGGCATAGAAATCGAAGGTGCCGTAGTTCATGGTGATCAGTACGCCGGCCAGCGCCGCCATCACGGCACCGATAACGAACACGTAGGAAATCACCCGGTCGGTATTGATGCCCAGGATCGACGCCATCTTGCGGTCCTGCTGAGTGGCCCGGCACATGCGCCCCAGCTTGGTGTACTTGATCACATAGGTCAGCAGGCCCATGCCAACGAAGGCCGCTACCAGAATGAAGATCTTGGTGTAGGTCAGTTGCACGAAGCCGCTGCCCACCTCGACGCGCCAGGCGCCTTCAAGCAGGGTTGGTACCCCCTGTTGCCGCGCACCTTGGCTGATTTGCGCGTAGTTCTGCAGGATCAGGGAAATGCCGATGGCACTGATGAGCGGCGCCAGGCGGGTGGAGTTGCGCAAGGGTTTGTAAGCGATGCGCTCGATGGTGAAGCCGTATACCCCGGTCACCACGATGGTGAACAACAAGGTGCCCAACATCAGCAGAGGGAAGGACTCGACGCCGAAATAGGCCAGCAATGCCAGGCTGATCGCCGCCAGGTAGGCGGAAATCATGTACACCTCGCCGTGCGCGAAGTTGATCATGCCGATGATGCCATAGACCATTGTGTAGCCGATGGCGATCAGGCCGTAGACCGACCCGAGGGTCAGGCCGTTGACCAGTTGCTGCAGGAAAATACCATCCATAACGCAATCTCACCTGATCGAGATCGCACCGGTGCTGCCCACGCAGGGCCCGGTACCAGGCAGCCATGACGCTGCAGCACTGTGCTGATCTTCGGATAAAGACGGGTACCGCAGGGCCGGGCCCTGGGGCTCGCGCCCCAAGTCCCTGGAGCCGTTGTTATTGTTGTTTTTCCAGCTGGTGGTACTTGCCGTCCTTGTCCCACTGGTAGACCACGTAGTCCGACACCGTCAGGTCACCCTTGCTGTCCCACTTCTTCTCGCCCATCACCGTCTGCACAGGGTTGGCCTTCAACCACTTGGCCGCGTCTTCGCCCTTGTTGGACTTGGCGCCGTTGAACGCTGCAGCCAGTGCCTGCAATGAGGCGTAGGCGTAAAGGGTGTAGCCTTCAGGCTCGGTGCCGCCTTTACGGAATTCCTCGACCACTGCCTTGCTGTCGGGCAGTTGACGCGGATCGGCGCCGAAGGTCATGTAGACGCCATCGACGTACTGCGCCCCGCCTGCCGTGGACACCAGTTCGTCGGTGACGATGCCGTCATCGGACATGAACCTCACGTCCTTGAGCCCTTGCTCGCGCAGCTGGCGGACCAGGGGGCCGGCCTCAGGGTGCAGGCCACCGAAATAGACCACGTCGGCGCCGGTGGAGCGGATCTTGGTCACAATGGCGCTGAAGTCTTTCTCGCCGCGGGTCAGGCCCTCGTACAGCACAGGCTTGACGCCGCGTTTTTCCAGCTGAGCCTTGGTCGCATCGGCCAGCCCCTGGCCGTAGGTGTCCTTGTCGTGCAACACCGCTACTTTCTGGCCCTTGAGTACATCGACGATATAGTTGCCAGCGACGACGCCCTGCTGGTCGTCACGCCCACACATGCGGAACATGGCCGACAGCCCGCGCTCGGTGACCTGCGGGTTGGTCGAGCCGGGCGTGATGGCAATGACGCCTGCTTCGTCGTACACCTCGGATGCCGGGATGGTATTGGAGGAGCAGAAATGCCCTACCACGCCAATGACCTTGTCCTGATCCACCAGCCGGTTCGCTACAGACACGGCCTGCTTGGGTTCGCACGCGTCGTCGCCTTTGACCAGCACGATCTTCTCGCCATTGACTCCTCCGGCTGCGTTGATCTTGTCGGCCGCTGCCTGCGCACCTTTCATGTATTGCTCGCCAAACGCTGCGTTGGCACCGGTCATCGGGCCTGCAACACCGATCTTGACGTCGGCCTGTACATACGAAGAAACACCCATGGCCGTGGCAACGGCCAGGGCGAGGAAACCTTTCCTGTAAAACGTCTGCGACATGAGGTGGTGCTCCTAGAGTTTTTTTGATTGGCACTACAACGACTCAGCCCTGTGCTCTGAGCAAGGGCCGTGCCATTAGATTCGCATCATCTCCAAACACCATCGTGCGTAGGGTGGCGGGCCGGCGTTGGCCGTTTCTTTATTGAGCGTGCAACCGTCTATTCCACCTCAGGTGACACCCATTATCGCGGCGCAGGGCAACCGTAACGGCAGGGCGTTGCAACTGGTGCACGGGCCGATGGGCAACCGACCTGTAACAATTAACGTCACCGAACTGCACACAGCTGGTGCATGACTGCTACAGCCCGCACCTTAACTACACTCGGCACGTGATGTAACGCCGCCTGGTTTGGCTGGTACGACACCGTAGTCAGATTCTTCTGAAGGGTTTCACGCTGCCTTACCTCTCCACCGGCGTCGCAATCACATCGGCATGGCAAAGACTGGCACAATGACCGCCTATTGCCGTTTCTGGAGCCACCTTGATGAGCGAGAGCGCATTCGCCGAGCGCATCGTGCATAACCTGCTCGACACCGATTTCTACAAGCTCACCATGATGCAGGGCGTGCTCCACAACTACCCTGACGCCGATGTCGAATGGGAATTTCGCTGCCGCAATGGCGAGGACCTGCGCCCCTACCTGCACGACATTCGCCAGCAACTCGAGCAGCTTGCCGAACTGACGCTGGATAACGGCCAACTTGCCTTCCTGGAGCGCATCAGCTTTCTCAAGCCTGATTTCCTGCGCTTTCTGAGGTTGTTCCGCTTCAACCTGCGTTACGTGCACCTGGGTATCGACGACGGTCAGCTGGTGCTGCGCCTCAAAGGGCCCTGGCTACATGTGATCCTGTTCGAGGTGCCGCTGCTGGCGATCGTCAGCGAGGTGCGCAACCGTTCGCTGCACCCGCACATGCGCCTGGCCGATGCCCGTGATCAGCTTTACCGTAAATTCGATTGGCTGCGCGCCAACGCCAGCACCGATGAACTGGCCGAAATGCAGGTCGCTGACTTTGGTACCCGCCGGCGTTTCTCCAGCCGTGTGCAGGAAGACGTGGTGCGCGTGTTGCGCGATGACTTCCCGGCCCGCTTCGTCGGCACCAGCAATGTGGACCTGGCCTGGAAACTCGACATCAAGCCGCTGGGCACCATGGCTCATGAATGGATCATGGCCCATCAACAGTTGGGCCCGCGGTTGATCGACAGCCAGATCGCCGCACTCGATTGCTGGGTGCGTGAGTACCGGGGGTTGCTGGGCATCGCCTTGACCGACTGCGTGACCATGGACGCCTTCCTGGGCGATTTCGACCTGTACTTCGCCAAGCTCTTCGATGGGCTGCGCCACGACTCCGGTGACCCTGTGCTCTGGGCCGAGAAAGCCATTGCTCACTACCAGCACCTGGGCGTCGATCCGATGACCAAGACGCTGGTGTTCTCTGATGGGCTGAACCTGCCCCGGGCGCTGGAAATCTTCCGTGCCCTGCGCGGTCGCATCAACGTAAGCTTCGGTATCGGCACCAACCTGACCTGCGACATTCCGGGCGTAACGCCGATGAGCATCGTGCTTAAGATGACCGATTGCAACGGCGCACCGGTGGCCAAGATTTCAGACGAAGCGGCCAAGACCCAGTGTCGTGACGAGAACTTCGTCACCTACCTACGTCACGTTTTCAAAGTCCCCAGCAAGGAGTAACCCCATGCAAGCGGTTCAGCAAGAGATTGCCCAGGCACTCAAGGTACAACCGCCGTTCGCCGACGCTGCCGCCCTCGAGGCCGAAGTGACCCGGCGGGTAGCGTTCATCAAGGACTGCCTGGCCAATGCAAGGCTCAAGACCTTGGTACTGGGCATCAGCGGCGGCGTCGATTCGCTGACCGCAGCCCTGCTCGCCCAGCGCGCCATCAATGAGTTGCGTGATGAAACCGGTGACAAGGGCTATACCTTCATCGCCGTGCGCCTGCCCTATCATGTCCAGCACGATGAGCATGATGCACAGGCGTGCCTGGACGTCATCAAGCCGGACGAGACGCATACCATCGACATTGCCCCGGCCGTCAAGGCACTGGCAGGCGAAACGCAGGCGTTGAAAAACGGCTCGCCCACGCTCGTGGATTTCGTGGTGGGTAACATCAAGGCCAGGATGCGCATGGTTGCCCAGTACACCATCGCAGGCGCGCGCGCAGGCCTGGTGATCGGGACCGACCACGCAGCCGAGGCGGTCATGGGCTTTTATACCAAGTTCGGCGACGGCGCCTGCGACCTGGCGCCGCTCAGTGGCCTGGTCAAGCATCAGGTACGCGCCATCGCGCGCCATTTCGGGGCGCCGGAGTCACTGGTGGAGAAAGTGCCTACCGCCGACCTCGAAGACCTCGACCCGGGCAAGCCAGACGAAGCGGCCCACGGGGTTACCTACCAGCAAATCGACGCATTCCTGCATGGCCAGGAAATCGATCAAGCTGCGTTCGATGTCATCGTTGCCAACTACCGCAAGACCCAGCACAAGCGCCAACTGCCGTTCGCCCCTTGAATACGCAATTGGGGCCGCGTTGCGGCCCCAATTCGTGTTCTACCGCGTGGTGACATCACTTGACCACAACTTTGCCTTTCATCATCGCGATGTGACCTGGGAAGGTGCAGAAGAAGCTGTAGTCACCGCCGGCTTCGAGCTTGGCGGTGTCGAACGTCACTTCAGTTTCCTTCTCTGGCGCGCCGATCATCTTGGTGTGGGCGATGATGGCGGCGTTGTCGGCCTTGATGTAGTCCTTTTCCAGACCCTGACTCATGCCTTCGGTGGCGATGCCCTGCATGTCGGCCGTCTTGCTGATGACCAGGTTATGGCCCATGACGTTCTTCGGCAGGTTACCGGAGTGAGTCAGTTTGACGGTGAATTCTTTGCAGCTCTTGTCGACCGTGATTTCCTTGGTGTTGAAGGACATCTGGTCAGTCGAATCGACAGTTACCGAACACTCGGCGGCGAAGACAGAGGCGCTGGCGAGGGTCAGCAGGGATACCGCTACAGCTTTCGCAAACATCGTGAATCTCCTTGGCAGGGTTTTATCAACAGCGAGACTGCCTGAAACCGTCCAGCCCCTGGGTGACGTGCGTCAAGGGGATGTCAATGGGCCAGTCAGTTGAATTGTTCAATGGATTGTATACAACCAATCTAAGGGCACATCATGCCCTTTTAATAGACGATGGGACAACCTCTCATTTAGGAGCAGTACCAAATGCCCATGTCCAGTTTCTTGAACAGCCTGCTCGCTGCCTATGCCCACGCTGCCACAGGCGCGATCTGCGAGTTCTCGCGCCCCGAGTGATGCCGTTGTGCAGTGATCGAGTAACCCTTTGTTGCTGAGGAAGGGGCCGCCAGGCGGCCCGGGGTTTAGCGTGGGATGACTGGCTGGCGCGGCTTCTTCCCGCCTTTGCCACCCTTGGCCGACTCCTTGCGCTCCTTGGCCGCCTGCTGGTTGCGGGCGAACGCCTCCGCCTTGGCCTTCTCACGCTTGTCCCATGGCTTGCTGCCATCGCTGGCACGCGGCGGCAGGCCGGTGTGCTGGGTCAGGATCTTTTGGTCCTTGCCCACCTTGTGGCTACCGGCAGGCGTCGAGTTCTTGCGTCGGGCGCTCTGGTAGGTATCGGATTGCGGCTGGTGCAACGGGATCAGCTGATGCTTGCCTGGCCCGATCAGGTCGGCACGCCCCATGCGCTGCAGCGCCTCGCGCAGCATCGGCCAGCCCTTGGGGTCGTGGTAACGCAGAAACGCCTTGTGCAAGCGACGCTGCTCGTCGCTCTTGACGATATCCACGCCCTCGCTCTTGTAGGTCACCTTGCGCAGCGGGTTCTTGCCCGAGTGATACATGGCTGTGGCAGACGCCATCGGCGAGGGGTAGAACGCCTGCACCTGGTCGGCACGGAAACCGTTGCCCTTGAGCCACAAGGCCAGGTTCATCATGTCTTCGTCGGTGGTGCCGGGGTGCGCCGCGATGAAGTACGGGATCAGGTACTGCTCCTTGCCCGCCTCCTTGGAGAACTTCTCGAACATGCGCTTGAAGCGGTCATAGCTGCCAATGCCCGGCTTCATCATCTTGTCCAGCGGGCCACGCTCGGTGTGCTCCGGGGCAATCTTGAGGTAGCCACCCACGTGGTGGGTCACCAGCTCCTTGACGTACTCCGGCGATTCCACCGCCAGGTCGTAGCGCAGGCCCGAGGCGATGAGGATTTTCTTCACGCCTGGCAGCGCACGGGCCTTGCGATACAGCTCGATCAACGAACTGTGGTCGGTGTTCAGGTTCTCGCAGATACCGGGGAACACGCACGAGGGCTTGCGGCAGTGCTTCTCGATTTCCGGGCTCTTGCAGGCGATACGGTACATGTTGGCGGTAGGGCCGCCGAGGTCCGACACCACGCCAGTGAAGCCTGGCACCTTGTCGCGCATCTCCTCGATCTCGTTGAGGATCGATTCGTGCGAACGGTTCTGGATGATGCGCCCTTCGTGCTCGGTGATCGAGCAGAACGTACAACCGCCAAAGCAGCCGCGCATGATGTTGACCGAGAAGCGGATCATCTCGTAGGCCGGGATGCGCTCCTTGCCATAGGCAGGGTGCGGCACGCGCGCATAGGGCATGCCGAACACGTAGTCCATTTCCTCGGTGCTCATGGGAATGGGCGGTGGGTTGAACCACACGTCCACTTCGCCATGTTTCTGCACCAGGGCGCGGGCGTTGCCTGGGTTGGTCTCCAGGTGCAGCACACGGTTGGCATGCGCATACAGGACCGGGTCGTTACGCACCTTTTCGAACGATGGCAGGCGAATTACCGACTTCTCGCGCGTCACGCGCGGGCTGTCCAGTATCTGCACCACCTTGGCTTCGTTCGGGTCTTCCTGGTCGCCCTTGGCTTGTTCGATGGCGCAGGCCTGGGTGTCCTGGGTGTTGACGTACGGGTTGATGATCTTGTCGACACGCCCCGGACGATCGATACGGGTGGAGTCGATTTCGAACCAGCCGTCCGGGGTGTCGCGCCGCACGAAGGCCGTGCCACGCACATCGGTGATCGACTCGATCTTCTCGCCGTTGGACAGCCGTTGTGCCACCTCGACCACGGCACGCTCGGCATTGCCGAACAGCAGGATGTCGGCGCTGGCGTCGATCAGGATCGAGTGGCGCACCTTGTCCTGCCAATAATCGTAGTGCGCGATGCGGCGCAAGGAGGCCTCGATGCCGCCCAGCACGATGGGCACGTGCTTGTAGGCTTCCTTGCAACGCTGGCTGTACACCAGGCTGGCACGGTCAGGCCGGCTGCCCGCCAGGCCGCCCGGGGTGTAGGCGTCGTCGGAACGGATTTTCTTGTCGGCGGTGTAGCGGTTGATCATCGAGTCCATGTTGCCGGCAGCCACACCGAAGAACAGGTTGGGCTCGCCAAGCTTCATGAAGTCGTCTTTGGACTGCCAGTTCGGCTGGGCAATGATGCCTACGCGAAAACCCTGGGCCTCCAGCAACCGGCCGATGATGGCCATGCCGAACGACGGATGGTCGACGTAGGCGTCGCCAGTCACGATGATGATGTCGCAGGAATCCCAACCGAGCAGATCCATCTCCTCCCTGCTCATCGGCAGGAAAGGTGCTGGCCCGAAGCATTCGGCCCAGTACTTGGGATAATCGTAAAGTGGTTTGGCTGCTTGCATATCAGTGACCGGCTCTGGTGTGCAGGGAAATCGCGGGCGCGGAGAATAGCACAAATTTTAACCAAATCCGACTGGATTCGTGGGAATTGACAGGCGTGCGATGATTGGGGCGTGACACCTCGCGGGGCACGTTCGCCCCACGGTGCAGGTGATGAGGTACGTCTGGTGAAGCAGAAACAGGTGCTATTCGTCGTCGTCGAAGTTGTACATGCCCGGCGCGAGGTTCTCGAAGCGGGTGTACTTGCCGATAAACGCCAGGCGCACAAAGCCGATAGGCCCGTTACGCTGTTTACCGATGATGATTTCCGCCACGCCCTTGTGCTCGGTCTCCGGATGGTACACCTCGTCGCGGTACACGAACATGATGACGTCGGCGTCCTGCTCGATTGCACCCGATTCACGCAGGTCGGAGTTCACCGGACGCTTGTTCGGACGTTGCTCCAACGAACGGTTGAGCTGCGAAAGGGCAATGACCGGGCAATTGAATTCCTTGGCCAGGGCTTTGAGCGAGCGAGAGATTTCGGAAATCTCGTTCGTGCGGTTGTCACCGGAAGATCCGGGAATCTGCATCAACTGCAGGTAGTCGACCATGATCATGGCGATCTCGCCGTGCTCGCGTGCCAGGCGCCGGGTGCGCGCGCGCATCTCTGATGGGCTGATGCCAGCGGTGTCATCGATGAACAGCTTGCGGTCGTTGAGCAGGTTTACCGCCGAGGTGAGGCGTGGCCAGTCGTCGTCGCTCAATTGACCGGAGCGGACCTTGGTCTGGTCGATACGACCCAGTGAGGACAGCATACGCATGACCAGCGATTCCCCTGGCATTTCCAGCGAAAACACCAGCACGGCCTTGTCGGTCCGCAGCACGGCGTTTTCCACCAGGTTCATGGCGAACGTGGTTTTACCCATCGAAGGCCGGCCCGCCACGATGATCAGGTCGGCCGGCTGAAGGCCGCTGGTTTTCTCGTCCAGGTCGGTATAACCGGTGGAAATACCGGTGATGTCGCTGTCGGAGTTGAACAAGGTATCGATGCGGTCGATGGCCATGGTCAACAGGTCGTTGACCCCTACCGGGCCGCCGGTCTTGGGTCGCGCCTCGGCGATCTGGAAGATCTGCCGCTCGGCGTCGTCGAGGATTTCCGCCGCATCACGGCCTTGCGGATTGAACGCATTGTCTGCGATGTCGGTACTGATGCTGATCAGTTGCCGCAGCGTGGCCCGCTCGCGAATGATCGCGGCGTAGGCCTTGATGTTGGCCACCGAAGGCGTGTTCTTGGCCAGTTCGGCCAGGTACGCCAGGCCACCGACCTGCGTCGATAAGCCTTCCTTGTCGAGCTGCTCGTGCAGCGTCACCACATCGAACGGCTGGTTGGCGTCGGCCAACTTGTGCACGGCACGGAAGATCAGCCGGTGGTCATGCCGGTAGAAGTCACCGTCCGACACCTGATCCAGCACCCGCTCCCAGGCGTTGTTGTCCAGCATCAGACCACCGAGCACGGCCTGTTCGGCCTCGATGGAATGCGGCGGCACTTTCAGGGCTGCGGTTTGCAGGTCGAGCTGTTCGGAGGTAGTGATCTCGTTCATGGCCACGAAAGAATTCTGGAGGATGAAAAAGACAAAGGGCACGGCCTGTCGAAGACAGGACCGTGCCCGATGTTAACCGGCTGACACCTGAGGGGCCAGCCAGTCAGCGCAGCTTAGGCAGCTACGACGACCACGCGTACGGTGGCTTCAACGTCGCTGTGCAGGTGCACGGCTACGTCGTATTCGCCAACCTGACGGATGGTGCCGTTCGGCAGACGAACTTCAGCTTTGGCCACTTCAACGCCGGAGGCGGTCAGGGCATCAGCGATGTCGTGGGTGCCGATCGAACCGAATAGCTTGCCTTCGTCGCCAGCGGTGGCAGTGATGGTCACTTCCAGCTCGGCCAGTTGGGCAGCGCGGCTTTCAGCCGACGATTTACGGTCTGCAGCTGCTTTTTCCAACTCGGCGCGACGCTCTTCGAACGCAGCCAGGTTGGCGGCGTTGGCAACGGTAGCCTTGCCGAATGGCAGCAGGAAGTTACGGCCGTAACCAGCCTTAACTTTTACTTTATCGCCCAGGTTGCCCAGGTTGGCGACTTTTTCCAGCAGGATCAGTTCCATTTGGTAAAACCTCTTAACTTTTAACCTTCACCGTTCGCGGAGTCATTCCCTTTGGGGGACTTGCGACCGCGAAAATCAATCAGGCTGTCGACAATGGCCAGGACCACCAGCAACGGGTAAATCAGCTGCATGATCAGCGGCAGCGTCACGTACATCCCTACCAGCCAGAAACCGGCCAGTCGGCCCTGCGCCACGAGCCCATGCATCAAAGCGATGCCGGCCAGCACCAGTACCAGGCTCGAAGCCGATGCCAGGATGATGAACTGCGGCCCGATGAACGGGGCCACCACCATCACTGCCACCAGGGCCACCATGGTCTGTTTCGGCAGCTTCAGGGCACGAAACTCGTGACCGAAGCCTCCAGGGTTGTACAACGCTGCCTGCCAATAGCGCGCTAGCACCAAGGCCAGCACGCAGAACAACTGCACTGTCACCGCTGTGGAAGTGACCAGCAATGGGCGGATCACTTCACCGGAGAGCACCGGCTGCCCTTCTACTTGCGGCATGGCTTCGGCAAACGCCTTGGCCAGCGCATCGAAGGTAGGGGCCAGCGCCAGATCGAGCACGAGGCTGAACGCCACGGCGAACACGGCACTGACCACCAACACCCGACTCCAGGGATGCTCGGCCCGCAACAGGCCGGCAAGTGCCAGGGCGCCCGCGATCACCATGAAGGTGATCGGATCGCCCATGACCCAAACGGCCAACCCTGCCAGCAAGCCGCCAGCGATGACCGTTGAAGCATCCTTGAACCCGCGCCGCAGCAGCACAAGGCTGCCGGCAGCGGCACTCAACCAGAACAGCAGCGGCAATACCGCGCTGATGACCACCACGAGGGTGGCCTGCACACGACCGCGCATGATGAAACTTGCTAACGCTCGCATGCTAATCCCTTACTGCTTGTCGACGACCCGGTCTCAGCGGCCGTGGCTGTCGGTGTAGGGCAGCAGGGCCAGGAAGCGGGCGCGCTTGATAGCGGTAGCCAGCTGACGCTGATAACGAGCTTTGGTACCGGTGATACGGCTTGGAACGATCTTGCCGGTTTCGGATACGTAAGCTTTCAGGGTGTTGAGATCTTTGAAGTCGATCTCTTTCACGTCTTCAGCAGTGAAGCGGCAGAATTTACGACGACGGAAGAAACGTGCCATTTAATAGGCTCCTCTAAAGGTCCGTGGATTACTCGTCAGCGTTATCGCTGGAGTCGCTGTCATTGCTGTCGTCGCCTTCGGCGGACTCGGCATGCTCAGGACGCTCACGACGCTCACGGCGCTCGCTGCGGTTTTCTTCAGCCTTCAGCATCTCGGACTGACCGGTAACGGCTTCGTCGCGACGGATGACAAGGTTACGGATAACGGCATCGTTGTAGCGGAAGTTGTCTTCCAGCTCGGCCAGGGCCTTGCCAGTGCACTCAACGTTCAGCATCACGTAGTGAGCCTTGTGAACATTGTTGATGGCGTAGGCCAGTTGACGACGGCCCCAATCTTCCAGGCGGTGGATCTTGCCACCATCTTCTTCGATCAGCTTGGTGTAACGCTCAACCATGCCGCCGACTTGCTCGCTCTGGTCCGGGTGAACCAGGAAGATGATTTCGTAATGACGCATGAATGCTCCTTACGGGTTAGTAGTCTGCCAGCGAATCTGGTCAGACAAGGAGTGAATGACACTGGTGTGTCTTGCCAGGGAGTAGAGGCACATGCGCACCTGCCAGCTCGGCAAGGGGCGCAATTGTAGAGAAGGCCAGACAGACAAGCAAGGCAATTGGCGATTATTTGAACAACCGGAAACACTTCGACGCGGCGCCTGTCGCTCCACGGGTGCAGCTGCCTGCATAGGATCAGTTCACGTGGTCAGGTCAGGCTGACGCCGCGCCGGCCACAAGACCGGCACGGCCCTGGGCTCAACCCTTGGCCTGACGCTGGCGCACGGCCTCGAACAGGCATACGCCAGTGGCCACGGACACGTTCAGGCTGCTGACGCTGCCGCTCATCGGCAGCTTCACCAGAAAATCGCAGTGCTCGCGGGTCAGCCGGCGCATGCCCTTGCCTTCGGCGCCCATGATCATCACCAGCGGGCCGGTCAGGTCCTGCTGGTAGATTTCCTGCTCGGCTTCGCCAGCGGTGCCGACCACCCATAGGCCCCGCTGCTGCAACTTCTCAAGCGTACGCGCAAGATTGGTCACGGCCACCAGCGGGATCACCTCGGCTGCGCCGCATGCGACCTTGCGCACTACAGGCGTAAGGGTCGCTGACTTGTCCTTGGGCACGATCACAGCCGTGGCCCCCGCCGCATCGGCGGTGCGCAGGCAGGCACCGAGGTTGTGCGGGTCGGTCACCCCGTCCAGCACCAGGATCAGCGGCGGCGTTTCAGTGCGTTCGAGCAACTCCTCGAGCATAAGCTCGCCCCAGACCTGGCTGGGGCTCACCTCGGCCACCACACCCTGGTGCACGCCCTCGACCCAGGCGTCCATCTCACGGCGTTCGGCTTGACCCACGGCCACACGGTTCTCGGCGGCCAAGGCCAGCAGCGCTTGCAGGCGCGGCTCGCTGCGACCCTCTGACAGCCAGATCTGCTTGACTCGCTTGGGATGGTGCTGCAACAGCGCCTGTACCGCGTGAACGCCGTAGATCTTTTCCAACTGACTCATGAATTGCTCTTGCTCTTGCGTGAGGCGCCGGATTTCGACGGCCCTTTACGGTGCTTGGTAGGCTTGCCGGACGTCTTGCTGCCCTTGTCCGACTTGCTGCTGCCGTGGCCGGTAGTGCGGGCCTCGGTCATCAGCGCCTTTTTCATTTCGCGGCTCTTGCGCACCTCGGCGTTGCGCTGCACGGCGTCCTTGGGGAAATACGCCTCGGAGGCTTCGCTCTTGCGGCTGCGCGGCTTGGGCGTGGCCTTGGCCTTCACTTGCTCCGGAGCTTGCTCGGTCGGGGCCGCCGCAGCCGTTGCACCACGCTGCTTGCGACCGATCGGAGCGGCCAAAGTGGCGTCGGCCACCTCGAAGTCGATCTTGCGCTCGTCCAGGTCCACGCGCATGACCTTGACCTCGATCGTGTCACCCAGCCGGAAGCTGCGGCCGGTGCGTTCGCCCGACAGGCGATGATGCACAGGGTCGAAGTGGTAATAGTCGCCCGGCAGCGCACTGACGTGCACCAGACCCTCGACGTAGATGTCGGTCAGCTCGACGAACAGGCCGAAACCGGTCACCGCAGTGATCACACCCGGGAACGTCTCGCCCACGCGGTCCTTCATGTATTCGCACTTGAGCCAGTTGACCACGTCACGGGTGGCTTCGTCAGCCCGACGTTCGGTCATCGAACACTGCTCGCCCAGTTGCTCGAGGGTGTTCTCGTCGTACGGGTAGATACGCGCCTTGGGAATGCTCATGGCACCGGCACGCTTGACGTGCGGGGTATCGACCTTGGAGCGGATCACGCTGCGGATGGCGCGGTGCACCAGCAGGTCAGGGTAACGGCGGATCGGCGAGGTGAAGTGAGTGTACGCCTCGTAGTTCAAGCCGAAGTGGCCGTTGTTGTCGGTGCTGTACACCGCCTGGCTGAGCGAGCGCAGCATCACGGTCTGGATCAGGTGGAAGTCCGGGCGGGCGGCGATGCTCGCCAGCAGTGCCTGGTAGTCCTTGGGCGACGGATCCTTACCCTTGTGCAGGGACAGCCCCAGCTCGCCCAGGAACGCGCGCAGCTTTTCCAGGCGCTCCGGTGGTGGGCCGTCGTGCACGCGGTACAAGGCCGGCACGTTATGTTTTTGCAGGAACTCTGCCGTGGCCACGTTGGCGGCCAGCATGCATTCCTCGATCAGCTTGTGCGCATCGTTGCGCACGGTCGGGCGAATTTCCGCGATTTTGCGGTCTTCGCCGAAGACGATGCGAGTTTCCTGGGTCTCGAAGTCAATGGCACCGCGGGTGTGACGGGCCTCGAGCAGGACTTTGTACAGGTTGTAGAGGTTCTTCAGGTCCGGGACGACTTCCTTGTATTCCTCGCGCAGCGCCTTGCCTTCACGGGTGCGTGAATGCTCGAGCATGCTGCTGACCTTGTTGTAGGTCAGGCGGGCGTGGGAGTGGATGACCCCTTCATAGAACTGGTAGTCGACCATTTGCCCGGCCTTGTTCATGGTCATTTCACAGACCATGGCCAGTCGATCGACATGCGGGTTCAACGAGCACAGGCCGTTGGACAACTCCTCGGGCAGCATGGGCACCACGCGCTCGGGGAAGTACACCGAGTTGCCGCGCTGCTGGGCTTCCACATCCAGCGCCGAGCCCAGGCGAACGTAGCTCGACACGTCGGCGATGGCCACATAAAGGCGCCAGCCACCGGAGAACATCCGCAGCTTGCCCAGCGGTTCGCAGTAAACGGCATCGTCGAAGTCGCGCGCGTCCTCGCCGTCGATGGTCACGAAAGGCAGGTGGCGCAGGTCGACGCGCTTTTCCTTGTCCTTGTCTTCGACTTCGGAGCGGAACTTGCGGGCCTCCTTGATCACATCCTTGGGCCAAACGTGTGGGATATCGTAGCTGCGCAAGGCAACGTCGATTTCCATGCCCGGCGCCATGTAGTTGCCGACCACTTCCACCACATCGCCTTGTGGCTGGAACCGCGCCGTCGGCCAATGGGTGATCTTGATCTCGACGAACTGGCCGATCTTCGCGCCACCGTTGCGCCCGGCCGTGACCAGCACTTCCTGCTGGATCTTCGGGTTGTCGGGGGTCACGTAACCGATGCCGCCCTCCTCGAAGTAGCGGCCGACCACGCTCTCATGGGCGCGGGAGACAACCTCTACCAGTACGCCTTCGCGGCGACCACGGCGGTCGACGCCAGATACGCGAGCCAGGGCGCGGTCGCCATCGAATACCAGGCGCATCTGCGACGGGCTCAGGAACAGGTCTTCGCTACCGTCGTCGGGAATGAGGAAGCCGAAGCCGTCGCGGTGGCCGGAGACGCGACCGCAGATGAGGTCCAGCTTGTCCACCGGGGCATAGGTGCCGCGCCGGGTGTAGATAAGCTGGCCGTCGCGCTCCATGGCCCGCAGGCGGCGACGCAGTGCTTCGATCTGGTCTTCTTCGTGCAGACCGAACTCTGCCGCCAGCTCCTCGCGCGCGGCCGGTTCGCCACGGTCGGCAAGGCGCTGCAGGATCAGCTCACGGCTGGGAATGGGGTTGTCGTATTTTTCCGCTTCGCGAGCGGCCTCGGGATCGAGGGATTGCCAATCGGCCATCAGAAGGGGTTCACCTTGGGGTATATAGATAGGAATTCTGGCATAGGCGTATTGAAACCGGAAATGTCAGCCTTGGACAGCCCCCTGAGGAGCGCTCGGCAATCGGCAATAGGCCCATGAAATCAACAAGTTGAATTTTTTGAGATTTTTTTTGATCGAGGGCTTTACAGCCCTTGGGAGCATCCGTATAGTGCGCACCACGACGACGGACAACCCCGAAGTTGTAGTAGAGATGAGCGGCGCTGTAAAGCATCTTTTATCTCGAATGTGTGCCCAGGTGGCGGAATTGGTAGACGCGCTGGTTTCAGGTATCAGTGGCTTAACGGCCGTGGAAGTTCGAGTCTTCTCCTGGGCACCAAAATTTTCAAGTAATAGATGACCAAGGATCTGTTACTACTGTGTGAAGCGAACAATAGTCGCCTTCATCAGATGATGTAAAGCTTTGCCCAGGTGGCGGAATTGGTAGACGCGCTGGTTTCAGGTATCAGTGACTTAACGGTCGTGGAAGTTCGAGTCTTCTCCTGGGCACCATACAAAAACCCACTAGCTTGCTAGTGGGTTTTTTCTTGCCTGAAATTCAGCACCTTGGCCGCGCCCTCCCGTGCTTTCGGCCTTCTGCAAGACGGTGCACAAGACCCAACGCCCCGCCCCTTCCGATGCATGCATAAGCCCACGTAACCCGCTCAATGAATTTATCGTCACCTCGCCACATGAGAAACGATTTCGTTTACCATTGTTTCCGAATATGTAGCCGTAAGCGAGGAAGTACCCGCATGACGATCCGCCCGCAACCGCTGATGCGCACCCTGGCCGCCGCCGTATTGAGCCTGGTCATCGGCGCTCCGGCCGCCATGGCAGACGCGCCGGTCACCTTGACCATGTACAACGGTCAGCACAAGGAAATCGGCGAGGCCATCGCCAAGGCTTATGAAGCCAAGACCGGCATCCATATCAATATTCGCAAGGGCAGCAGCAACCAGCTGGCCAGCCAGATCATCGAAGAAGGCGAGCGCTCGCCGGCCGACATCATCTATACCGAAGAGTCGCCACCCCTGAACAACCTGGGTGAATTGGGCCTGCTGGCAAAGATCGATGATGCCACGCTCAACATGCTGCCCAAGGAATACGTCGCCGCCAACGGCACCTGGATGGGCGTGACCGCGCGGACCCGGGTGGTGGTGTACAACCCCAAGAAAATCGACGAGAAGGACCTGCCGACCACGGTGATGGACTTCGCCAACCCTGAATGGGACAGGCGTGTTGGCTTCGTGCCCACCAGCGGGGCTTTCCAGGAGCAGGCGGTAGCCATCCTGAAGATGCATGGTCGCGAGGCAACGGAAGAATGGCTGACCGGCCTGAAGGCCTTCGGCAAGACCTACACCAACAACATGGTCGCCCTCAAGGCCGTGGAGAAAGGTGAAGTGGACGCGGTGCTGGTCAACAACTACTACTGGTACGCCTTGGAGCGCGAGCGTGGCAAGCTCGATTCCAAGCTGTACTACCTGGCCGACGGCGATGCCGGCAACCTGGTGACCATTTCGGGTGCCGCGGCCGTGAAGGCCAGCAAGCACCCCAAGGAAGCCCAGGCCCTGCTCAACTGGATGGCCAGCGAAGAGGGCCAGCGTGTCATCACCCAGACGACAGCCGAGTACCCGCTGCACAAGGGCATGGTCTCCGACCGGGGCCTGAAGCCGTTTGAAGACCTGCGCCCGCCCAAGATCTCGCCTGCCGACCTGGGCAATGCCGAGGAAGCCATCGAACTGGAACGTGAGGTCGGTCTGCTCTAATGACTGCCGCCCTGACCCAGCCGGTGCCGGTACGTTTCGTACCGCGCCGCAAGCGCCCCTCGATCTGGGTGGTGCTGCCCGTGCTTTTCCTGGTGGCGATGAGCGTGCTGCCATTGCTCTACGTGGCCATCAAAGCCTGGGAAGCCGGCTGGCGAGAGGCGCTGTATCTGTTGTGGCGCCCCTATGTATGGGGGCTGATGCGCAATACCTTGTTGTTGATGGTCGGGGTAACCCTGACTTGCATGGTGGTCGGCCTGGCGCTGGCCTGGTTGCTCGAACGCAGCGACCTGCCCGGTCGCAGGCTGTGGGGGGTGGTGTTGTGCCTGCCCTTTGCCGTGCCGTCGTTCGTCAGCAGCTTCACCTGGGTCTCGCTGAGCGCTGACTTCGAGGGCCTGGGCGGCGCCATTTTGGTGATGGCCCTGTCCAAGTACCCGCTGATCTTCCTGCCAGTGGCCGCCACCTTGCGCAACCTGGACACCTCACTCGAGGAGTCGGCGCGGACCCTGGGCTGTAGCCGCTGGAGCGTGTACCGGAAAGTCACCCTGCCGCTGCTGTGGCCATCGATGCTCGGAGGCGCCTTGTTGATTGCCCTGCACATGCTCGTGGAATTCGGCGCGCTGTCGATTCTAGGCCTGCAGACATTCACCACCGCCATCTACCAACAGTTTGAGCTGGAGTTCAGCAACGCCAACGCGGCCATGCTCTCTGCCGTACTGCTAGCCATGTGCCTGGTCATGCTCTGGCTGGAGCTGCGGGTACGCGGCAAGGCCCGGCATGTGCGCATCGGCCAGGGTGTGGCACGCCGCGCTCAGCCTATAAAGCTGCGTGGCTGGGCAATACCTGCTCAGTTGTTCTGCCTGGGCCTGGCAGTATTGGGCAGCGGTATCCCATTGGCCATGCTCGGTTACTGGCTCAGTGTGGGTTCCTCCGCAGCGTTCCCCATTGCGGATATTTCCAGTGCCCTGTTCACTTCGCTGTCCGTGTCGCTGGGCGGCGCCGGCTTCTGCGTCGTGCTAGCTCTGCCGATCAGCTTCCTGGTGGTGCGCTACAAGGGGCGCCTGGCCATTTGGGCAGAACGCTTGCCGTACCTGCTGCATGCCCTGCCCGGCCTGGTCATTGCCCTGACGCTGGTGTTCTTCGCCCTGCACTACGTGCCGGTGCTGTACCAGACCACGGCGTTACTGCTTTTGGCCTATGCACTGTTGTTCCTGCCTCTGGCCCAGTCCCCTGTACGCACGGCCTTGACCAAGGCCTCCCCTACGCTGGAAGAAGCGGCCCGCACCCTGGGAGCAAGCAGCTTTGCCGCGTTTTGCAAAGTGACCCTGCCGATCATCTTCCCGGCGATGGCAGCGGCCTTCGCCTTGGTGTTTCTGGACGCCATGAAGGAATTGACGGCAACGTTGCTGCTCAGCCCGACCGGCATGACGACCCTTGCCACCGAAGTCTGGGCACACACGGCCAATGTGGAGTTCGCGGCCGCAGCCCCGTATGCGGCGTTGTTGATTGTGGTGTCGGGGTTGCCGGTGTACCTGCTGACAACGCGGATGTACCTGAACCGGGCGTGATGGCCTCAAACGCATCAAGCCCGGAACTGGCCTAGACTCGCCCGAAGCTGCGCCGCCAGATCGTCCAGTACCTTGCTGCTTGCCGTGGTCTGCATCACCACTTCGGCTGAACGCTCGGCCTGGGTATGTATGTTCTGCACCCTGCCGCGCACCGCTTGCGCGCCGTTGGCTTGCTGTTCGGCGGCACGGGTAGCCAGGCCTATCGCCGCATGCACCTGCTCGACGGCAGCCTGTACCGACTGCTGGCGACGCTCGTTGTCACGCAGCACCAGCAGCCCTTCGCTGGCCTTTGTACCCGCCTGACTGATCGTGGCTACCGCCTCCTTCGCCCCTGCCTGCAGTGCGGCAATATGCGCCTGGATATCACCGGTGGAGCGTTGCGTCTTGCTCGCCAATGCCCTCACTTCGTCCGCCACTACGGCAAAGCCACGCCCAGTCTCACCGGCACGGGCGGCTTCGATGGCGGCATTGAGGGCCAGCAGGTTGGTCTGTTCGGCAATGCCATGGATCACCGTCAGTACCACCTCGATCTGCTCACTTTGCTTGGCCAGGCGCTCAATGACCTGGGAGCCTGCGTCCACCTGCCCAGCCAGGTTTTCGATCAGCCCGGCCAGTTGCGTCGAGGTTCGACTGTTTTCGTCGGTGGCCTGGCGGATGTCCACCACTTGCTGCAAGGCGGCCTGCATGGCGTAGCTCTCGGCCTGGGCTTCTTCAGCCATGCTCGACAGGTCGCTCAGGCTGGCCGCCACTTCATCACGTTGCAACGCAGCGGCGGCATCGGCGCCGGCGTTGCGCTGGGCCATGGCGTCGATTTCCACACCGGTGCGCTGGGCCACGTCACCGGCTTCGCGCACGATAGGTTGCAGCTTGTCGACGAAGCGGTTGACTGCAGAGGCCATGTCGCCAATCTCGTCGCAGCTGTCCAGCCGTACCCGCTTGGTCAGGTCGCCTTCGCCCGCCGCCAGGTCATCGAGCGCCGCGATCAACAGGCGCAACTTGCTCACTACACGCCGGCCCAGCACCACGGCCACCACCAACAGCACGCCCAACCCTACCAGCACCAGGCCCAGGCCGATGCGCCAACGCAATTCAGCCGCCGCATCGCGCACGGTTTGCGCTGTATTGTTCTGCATGGCCGCGGCGCTGCCTTGCGCAGCCTCAAGGCGTTCACGCAGGGTCTTGCCACTGTCGGCAGCCGCCCCTACCAGGCTGTCGCCAACCAGCTGTTCGCTGCTGGTGATCAAGGCTGCGAAACGCTGATCCAGCGCGGCCAGTTGCTGATCGATACCGGCGGTTGACACACCCAGCAGAACCTTGCCGATTTCCGCCCCGTTTGGGTTGATCGACGCTTCGACCATGTACACGGCAGGGTCACGGCGGGCGGCCTCGATCACCTTGTCCAGCGCTCGCTCCCCTTGGCCTTTCTCGAGCAATGCCTGGTTGATCGGGTTCTGTCGGTTCAGGTAGCGGGTCAGGTGCTGGCCTTCTGCATCGTCATAAATCACGAACAGAACGTTGGGATTGCGCTGCGCCCGTCGGGCGAAATCCGATAGCACCGGCACATCCTTGTCCCAGATGGCGCGCGGCGCCACCGAGGCCAGCAACTCTGCCATGTCGTTTGCGGACTCCTTCAGCGTGCCTTCGAGAGTTTCGCGCAGTTGCTGCTGCTCGGCCTGCAGGCGCGTCGAGAGCCCTGCACTCAAGCGTTGGCGCGTGCTGGCAGACAGGCCATCGAGGCCTGCGCGCACCTCCTGGCCGGCTTGCTCCAGATCGGTCGTGAGTTGCTGGCTGTCATGCCCCAGGCGTTCGGCCAGTTCGCGCTCAAGGGCCGAAACGGTGCTTCGTGTCAGGGCAACGGCCACCAGCACTTGCACCAAAAGGGCGATACCCAAGGCCACAAAAACAGGCCGCAACAGGCGGCTTCGTAACAGCGAAAGGATGGCAGACACGGTGAAACCCTCGCGTTTTCTGGCGCCATTACTTTGATGGCATCGACAGACACTTCTTACAGCAAGGGTTATGCCGGTAGCAGCGGGGATAAACGCCAAGTCCAAGCAATGCGCGTTTCATACCCACAATGAAAAACGCCGCGGCCCCTGTTCAGGGCCACGGCGTCAGATCAGCCTGCAGGGCAGATCAGGCGAACGGATGACGCAGCACGATGGTCTCGTTGCGGTCCGGGCCGGTGGAGATGATGTCGATCGGCGCGCCGATCAGCTCCTCGATACGGGTGATGTAGGCACGCGCATTGGCAGGCAGCGCTTCCAGGGTCTTGGCACCCAAGGTCGACTCGCTCCAGCCCGGCAGTGTTTCGTACACAGGCTGCAGGCCGATGTAGCTGTCGGCATCGGTCGGGGCTTCGATCACTTCGCCATTGGCATCCTTGTAACCTACACAGATGTTGATGGTCTCCAGGCCGTCCAGCACGTCGAGCTTGGTCAGGCAGATGCCCGAGATGCTGTTGACGTCGATGGCGCGGCGCAGGATGACGGCATCGAACCAGCCGCAACGACGGGCACGCCCGGTCGTGGAGCCAAACTCATGGCCACGCTTGGCCAGGGTGGCGCCCGTGTCATCGAACAGCTCGGTCGGGAACGGGCCCGAACCTACGCGGGTGGTGTAGGCCTTGGTGATGCCCAGGATGTAGTCCAGGTACATCGGGCCCACGCCGGAACCGGTCGAGATACCGCCAGCGGTGGTGTTGGAGCTGGTGACGTACGGGTAGGTACCGTGGTCGATGTCCAGCAGCGAGCCTTGCGCGCCTTCGAACATGATGTCCTTGCCGGCACGACGCAGTTTGTGCAGCTCGGCAGTGACGTCGAGCATCATCGGCTTGAGCTGTTCGGCATAGGCCATGCACTCGTCCAGCGTCTGCTGGAAGTCGATGGCAGGCTCTTTGTAGTAATTGACCAGCTGGAAGTTGTGGTAGTCCAGCAGCTCGCCCAGCTTGGCGGCAAAACGCTCGCGGTGGAACAGATCGCCCACGCGCAGGCCACGGCGGGCGACCTTGTCTTCGTACGCTGGGCCGATACCACGGCCGGTGGTGCCGATCTTGGCTTCGCCACGGGCTTTTTCACGGGCCTGGTCCAGCGCGACGTGGTACGACAGGATCAGCGGCGCAGCCGGGGAAATGCGCAGGCGCTCGCGCACCGGTACGCCCTTCTCTTCCAGCTTGGTGATCTCGCGCATCAGCGCATCGGGTGCAACGACCACACCGTTGCCGATCAGGCATTGCACGCCTTCACGCAGGATGCCGGATGGAATCAGGTGCAGAACGGTCTTTTCACCGTTGATCACCAGGGTGTGGCCCGCGTTGTGGCCACCCTGGTAGCGCACGACGGCGGCAGCATGTTCGGTCAGCAGATCGACGATCTTGCCTTTGCCCTCATCACCCCACTGGGTGCCCAGGACGACGACATTCTTACCCATTACATTGGTCCTCATTCACGCAAACTTGGTTGCCGGCCTGTTGCCGACGCAGAAACTCACTGGGCCAGCGGCAGAACCTGCCAGCGCCCGTCTTGCTGAATCAATTGACGATCACAATCCGCTTCAAGGGCAGCACTCAGCGGCTGACCAGGCAGGGCCTGGACCACACGCTGGCCCTCGTTGCGCAACTGGCAGACATGCTGCCATAGGGCCGCATCGCCACTGTCCGGCATCCAGATGCCGCCCGTGGGCAGTACGACCTCCGCTCGCCCCAGTGTGACCAGGGTCTTCAAATCCGTGGAGAAACCGGTAGCCGGGCGCGCCCGGCCAAAGTCGGCGCCGATGTCGTCATAGCGTCCGCCCTGGGCAATCGACTGCCCTTCACCTGGCACGAACACCGCAAACACCACGCCCGTGTGGTAGTTGTAACCGCGCAGTTCACCCAGGTCGAAGTACAACGGCAACTGCGGATAACGAGCGGCCAACCGGTCGGCGATGGCCAGCAAATCGTCCAGGGCCGCCAGCACGCTGGCAGGTGCACGACCCAGGCGTACGCGGGCCTCGGCCAGAACTTCCCTGCCGCCGCACAGCTCGACCAGGGCTCGCAGCATGTTGCCCACATCCTTTGGCAAGTCGGCCGTCAGCGCCTGCACTTCGTCGACCGCCTTGCGCTGCAGGGCGTCGAACAGCTGCTGCTCGACCGCGCCCGACAGGCCGGCGGCCCGAGCCAGGCCACGGTAGATGCCCACATGGCCCAGGTCCATGTGAACATCAGGCACATCGGCCAACTGCAGTGTGGCGAGCATCAGGCTGATGACTTCCACATCGCTGGTGGGGCTGGCATCGCCATACAGTTCGGCACCCAGCTGGATAGGGCTGCGCGAGGTAGACAAAGCACGCGGCTGGGCATGCAGCACACTGCCGGCGTAACACAACCGGCTTGGGCCTTCACGGCGCAGGGTATGGGCGTCGATGCGCGCGACCTGCGGCGTGAAGTCGGCACGAAAGCCCATCAAGCGGCCGGACTGCGGGTCCACTACCTTGAAGGTACGCTGATCCAGGTCCTGGCCAGCGCCGGTAAGCAGCGACTCCAGGTACTCGATATGCGGGGTGACGACCAGTTCGTAACCCCAACTCTGGAACAGGTCCAACACCTGGCGACGCGCGATCTCGATGCGCGCGGCCTCAGGTGGCAGTACTTCCTCGATGCCATCTGGCAGCAGCCAGCGGTCTACCGTTGCCATTACGCCTTTTCCCCTCTGGTCCGGGCGGCCGCCAGCAAGCCGGCCGTCAGTAAAGCAGGTATCGCGCACAGCAACGGGCAGCACTGATCCCAGCGCAGCCACCGTACCCGATACCCTCGAATTGCCTTGCGAACGTGTCAAAGGCGAACCGACACCAAGCCGATCAACCTTGCAGACGCAAAAAAGCCGGGAAATTTCCCGGCTGACTCATCATACACCCCTTTTGATTCGGGATGCACCCTGCCTGGCGTTTTAGCTGCCAGGCGGGGCGCCTGCCCGAATTCGCCTCAGGGCTTGCTCTTGTCCATGAAGCGGAAGAACTCGTTCTTCGGATCCAGGACCAGCACGTCGCTCTTGCTGGAGAAGCTCTCGCGGTAGGCTTGCAAGCTACGGTAGAACGCGTAGAAATCAGCGTCCTGCGTGTAGGCCTTGGCGTAGATAGCCGCCGCCTGGGCATCACCCTCACCGCGGGTCTGTTCAGATTCGCGATAGGCCTCGGCCAGCAGCACACGGCGCTGGCGATCGGCGTCGGCACGAATACCTTCGGCGAGCTCATTACCCTTGGCCCGGTGCTCGCGCGCCTCGCGCTCACGCTCGGTGCTCATGCGATCGAAGACACTGCGGTTGACTTCCTTGGGCAGGTCGATGGCCTTGACGCGGACGTCGATGACCTCGATACCCAGCTCCTTGTTGGCCATGCGGTTCAGCGAAGCGGTGATGTCGGCCATCAACGCGTCACGCTCACCGGACACCACTTCGTGCAGGGTGCGCTTACCGAACTGGTCACGCAGGCCGCTTTCCAGACGACGGGACAGACGCTCATCAGCGATCTGCTTCATGCCGGAAGTGGCCGTATAGAAGCGCTCGGCATCCTTGACGCGCCATTTGGCATAGGCGTCGACCATCACCGCTTTCTTCTCCAGGGTCAGGAACCGCTGGGTAGGGGCGTCGAGGGTCATCAGGCGGGCGTCGAACTTGCGTACCTGGTTCACGTACGGCACTTTCACGTGCAGCCCTGGCTGGACATCGGCCTGAACCACCTTGCCGAAGCGCAGCAATACTGCCCGCTCGGTCTGGGCCACGATGTAGAAGCTGTTCCAGGCCACGATGGCCAGAACCACGGCGGCGATCAGGGCGATCAGCGATCGGTTGCTCATCAGCGGCTCTCCCTAGTGCGCAGCGGCTGCTGTTGCTGTTGCGTGTCCTGCGCCGAGCGCGCGGCGGCAGCGTCGTTGGCCGACGATACACCGCTCGCAGGTGCGGACGAGTTGCGGCTGCCTTCGACCATCTTGTCCAGTGGCAGGTAGAGCAGGTTGTTCTGCCCATCCTTGGTTGCCACCATGACCTTGCTCGAATTGCTGTACACCGCCTGCATGGTTTCCAGGTACAAGCGCTCGCGGGTCACATCAGGTGCCTTGCGGTACTCGGTGACCAGCTTGGTGAAGCGGTCGGCCTCACCCTTGGCCCGGGCAATGACTTCATCGCGGTAGCCGTTGGCGTCTTCGATGATGCGCTGGGCCTGACCACGGGCTTCGGGCACCACGCCATTGGCGTAGGACTCGGCCTGGTTGCGGGCACGCTGCTCGTCTTCGCGCGCCCGGATCACGTCATCGAAGGCTTCCTGCACTTCACGCGGGGCTGCCGCGCTCTGCACGTTGACCTGGGTAACGGTAATGCCGGTGCGGTAGTTGTCGAGGAAACGCTGCAGACGTTCGCGGATGTCCACGGCCATCTGTTCACGACCTTCGGTCAATACCTGGTCCATGGACGTAGAGCCCACCACGTGACGCAGGGCGCTGTCGGTCGCATGCTGCAGGCTGACCTCAGGCTGGTCAACGTTGAGCACGAAGTCCTGCAGGTTGCTGATCTTGTACTGGACGGTCAGCGGTACCTCGACGATGTTCTCGTCTTCGGTCAGCATCTGGCCCTGCTTGGTGTAGGCCCGCTCGCGCGTGACGTTTTCCATGTACTTGCGATCGATCGGCGGGAAGTAGATGTTCAGGCCGGGACCGACCGTCTCATAGTACTTGCCGAAGCGCAGCACAACGGCCTGCTCCTGCTCGTCGACGACATACACGGCGCTGTACAGCCAGATGGCCGCCAGCACTGCCAGGCCGATGGCCAGCAGCCCGAGGCCGCCGCCTTTGCCGACATTGCGGTCACCGCCACCCCGTTTCTTGCCACCACCGAACATGCCGTTGAGGCTGTCCTGCAGTTTGCGGAAGGCCTCGTCCAGATCCGGCGGACCTTTTTTGTCGCCGCCACCACCGCCACCGCGGCGGCCGCCCCAGGGATCCTGATTGTTCGAGTTGCCACCCGGCTCGTTCCAAGCCATAGCGCTCTCCATCTGATAAAGCAAAGACGCGCCCACGGCGCGCCGTCCAATGCTACAGAATGCCTGTCACTGCTGCCCGACGACCTCGTAGGGCATTTATTGCAAAGTGTGTTGCTCGACAAACACTTGCGGCTCCATGCCTTCACGGCTGACCAGGCGATTGAGTTCTACCCTGGGCAGACGCACGCTCAGCAGGCTGCGCCCTTCTTCATCATGCGCTTCACTCTGCACCGCGCCCAGGTCAAAGAATTGCGCGCGCAGGCGGGCAAAACGTTGCTCCAGGCACAAGGTGCCGACAAACAGATCATCACCCAGCAGCTCGGCAATCGCCTGGCCAACCAACTCCAGGCCACGCCCGTCACGTGCCGAAACCCAGACCCGCTCGGGCTTGCCGTCGGCATTGCGCTGGATCTGCGGCTCGACCTCTTCGAGCAGGTCGAGTTTGTTATACACCTCGAGGATCGGCAAGCCTTCGGCGCCAATCTCGCCCAACACGGCCAGCACCTGCTCGATTTGCTCCATGCGCTCAGGCTCATGGGCATCGATCACGTGCAGCAGCAGGTCGGAGTTGCTCGACTCCTCGAGCGTAGCCCGAAACGCCTCGACCAGCTTGTGCGGCAGGTGGCGAATGAAGCCCACGGTATCGGCCAGCACGATAGGCCCCAGGTCGTTGAGCTCAAGCCGACGCAGCGTCGGGTCGAGGGTGGCGAACAACTGGTCGGCGGCGTACACCTCGGACTGGGTCAGGGCGTTGAACAACGTGGACTTGCCGGCGTTGGTGTAGCCCACCAGCGAGACCGACGGAATGTCCGCGCGCTTGCGCCCGCGACGCGCCTGTTCGCGCTGGCTGCGTACTTTCTCGAGGCGGGACTTGATCTGCCGGATGCGTACGCGCAGCAGGCGACGGTCGGTTTCGAGCTGGGTTTCACCCGGCCCCCGCAGGCCAATACCCCCTTTTTGTCGCTCAAGGTGGGTCCAACCGCGTACCAGCCGCGTACTCATGTGCTCAAGCTGGGCCAGTTCGACCTGCAGCTTGCCTTCGTGGGTACGTGCCCGTTGGGCGAAGATATCCAGAATCAGCCCGGTCCTGTCGAGCACACGGCACTCGAACACGCGTTCGAGGTTGCGCTCCTGACTGGGCGTGAGGGTGTGATTGAAAATCACCAGGTCTACCTGCTCGGCATGGACACGGTCGTGCAACTCCTCGACCTTGCCACTGCCAATCAGGTACTTGGCCGAGGGCTGATGCCTCGAGACCGTTACCAGCGAGACGATGTCGGCACCGGCCGACAACGCGAGTTCCTGAAACTCCTGCGGGTCTTCGCGCGCCTCAGGGTTCTGACCTTCCAAGTGAACGAGCAACGCGCGTTCACCACCACCGTGGCGCTCAAAGAACAATGCAGGCTCCTATCAGGCGTTGCCTGGCTCGCTGTCGCCGTGATCGGAATCGGACGGGCTTGGCAGACGAACCGGGCGGGCAGGTACAACAGTGGAAATGGCGTGCTTGTAGACCATCTGGCTGACGGTGTTCTTCAGCAGCACCACGAACTGGTCGAACGATTCGATCGAGCCTTGCAGCTTGATGCCGTTTACCAGGTAGATCGAAACCGGGACCTTTTCTTTTCTCAAGGTATTCAGGTAAGGGTCTTGTAGCGAATGCCCTTTTGACATATGCCGCACTCCTGTAAGGATAAATAATTGGAAAATCTGAAAAAACGATAAGTAAGGCCGGCTTTCACAAGGATAGACGGCAATCAGCAGGGACTCAGCTCAATATGGAGATGGCCCCAAGGTATTTCAAGGTGCGGGACAGATTGTCGCAGGCCAGGCTGTCGAGCCAATGCACGTCTGGCCAGCCACGCAGCCAGGTGAATTGCCGCTTGGCCAACTGCCTGGTCGCGATGATACCGCGTTCACGCATCTCATTCTCAGTCAGCTGGCCGTCCAGGTAATCCCAGACCTGCCGATAGCCCACTGCCCGTATAGACGGCAGTCCAGCGTGCAAGTCACTTCTGGCTCGCAGCAATCGGACCTCGTCGACAAAGCCCTGTTCCAACATCTGTGAAAATCGTAACGCAATTCGCTGATGCAGAATGTGACGATCTGTAGGCGCAATCGCAAGACTGGCGACAGTATAGGGCAAATGACCGCAGGCGCCTGCGTCTGCACCGCTACTTTCAGCCAATTGACGCTGTCGATGGGCCGTCATGCTTTGCCCGCTGACCCGGTACACCTCCAGCGCCCGGATCAACCGTTGCGGATCGTTGGGATGGATGCGCGCGGCCGACTCCGGATCGACCTCAGCCAATTGCTGGTGCAGCGCCTCCAGGCCCTCGGCCTCGGCCAGGGCCTCGAGCTCGGCCCTGACCTGGGCATCGGCCGCCGGCATGTCGGCCAGCCCCTCGGTCAACGCCTTGTAATAGAGCATGGTCCCGCCCACCAGCAATGGGATATTGCCGCGGGCGGTGATCTGGGCCATCACGCGCAAGGCGTCGGCACGAAACTGCGCAGCCGAGTAAGCGTCGGCCGGGTCGCGGATGTCGATCAGGTGGTGCGGATGGGCAGCCAGCACAGCCTTGGAAGGCTTTGCCGAACCGATGTCCATGCCCCGATAGACCAGGGCGGAATCGACGCTCACCAGCTCGCAAGGCAAGACCTTGCTCAGCTCGATGGCGAGGTCGGTCTTGCCCGATGCCGTCGGGCCCATCAGAAATATTGCAGGGGGCTTGCCACTCATTTCATCGACCGCGCAGGAATAGTTTGTCCAGATCATCCAGGCCCATCTGGGTCCAGGTGGGACGGCCATGGTTGCACTGGCCGCTGCGCTCGGTGTTTTCCATGTCGCGCAGCAAGGCGTTCATTTCCGGGATCGCCAGGCGCCGATTGGCACGCACGGCACCGTGACAGGCCATGGTGCCGAGCAATTCGTTCAGGTGTGCCTGGATACGGTCGCTGGTGCCGTACTCCATGAGGTCCGCCAGCACATCCTGTACCAGGCGGTTGGCTTCAGCCTGCTTGAGCAACGCAGGAATCTGGCGAATCGCCAGGGTTTCCGGGCCAAGGCGCTGCAACTCGAAGCCCAGGCGCTGGAACCAGGCGGCGTGTTCTTCGGCGCAATCGGCCTCGCGCTGGCTCAGGGCGAGCGTTTCGGGCACCAGCAATGGCTGACCGCTAAGACCCTCGCTGGCCATGGCCACCTTCAGCCGCTCGTACATGATCCGTTCATGGGCGGCATGCATGTCGACGAGCACCAGGCCTGCGGCGTTCTCGGCCAGGATGTAGATGCCCTTGAGCTGGGCCAACGCGAAGCCAAGCGGGGGGATGTCGCCCTGGCTTTCCGGCAGCGCGGCGGCGCCTTCGCTCAAGGGCTTGTAGAACTCGCGATAGACCGCCTGGGCCTCGGCAGCCGGCAATGGCGGCGACGGCCTGGGTGTGTATTGATACTGGTAACCCGCGCCACTGCCACTGCCGGCAACGGGAGACGGCGCAGCACGCGGTTGCTCGAGCACGGCCGCAGCCAGGCGCATTTCGCCCTGGGGCCCGAACTCGCCTGCCTGCTGCCCCGTCGGGCGGGTCGCCTCAGGCAGGGCAGCCGGGGCAGCCAACTGGTCTTCGGGACGCACATCGGCCAGGGCACGGTGCAATGTGCCGTACAGAAAGTCGTGGACGCTGCGTCCTTCACGGAAGCGCACTTCGTGCTTGGTCGGGTGAACATTGACGTCCACGCCATTGGGCTCAAGCTCAAGAAACAGGACGAAGGTGGGGTGACGGCCGTTGAACAGCACGTCCCGATAAGCCTGGCGTACGGCATGGGCCACCAGCTTGTCGCGCACCGCGCGCCCGTTCACGAAGAAGTACTGCAAGTCTGCCTGGCTACGCGAGTAGGTCGGCAACCCGACCCACCCCCACAGGCGCAGGCCGTTGCGCTCCACGTCGATGGGCAGGGCCTGCTCCATGAAACCCGGACCGCAGATGGCGCCCACCCGCCGGGCACGGTCGGCTTCCTCGCGTGCCTCGTGCAAGCTCAGAATGCTCTTGCCGTTGTGCCGCAGATGGAAGGCCACGTCGAACCGGGCCAGTGCCAGGCGCCGGATCACTTCCTGCAAGTGGTCGAATTCGGTTTTCTCGGCCTTGAGAAACTTGCGCCGCGCCGGCGTGTTGAAAAACAGGTCGCGCACTTCCACGGACGTGCCGACGGGGTGCGCAGCAGGCTGCACCCGCGCAGTCATCTCGCGCCCTTCGGTTTCCACCTGCCAGGCTTCGCTGGCGTTGGCCGTGCGCGAGGTCAGGGTCAGCCGGGCGACCGAGCTGATCGAGGCCAAGGCTTCACCGCGAAACCCCAGGCTCAGGACGCCTTCAAGGTCTTCGAGCTCGCGGATCTTGCTGGTGGCATGGCGCTCCAGCGCCAGCGGCAGGTCGTCGGCAGAGATGCCGCTGCCATCGTCGCGCACCTTCAGCAGCTTGATGCCACCCTGCTCGACGTCGACGTCGATCCGGCGAGCACCGGAGTCAAGACTGTTTTCCAACAGCTCCTTGGCAACCGATGCCGGCCGTTCCACCACCTCGCCAGCCGCAATCTGGTTGGCCAGCCGCGGGCTGAGCAGCTGGATACGAGAGCCGCCGCTCATTGCGAAGCCAACGTGGTGGCAGGAATGTCCAGGCGCTGGCCGACCTTCAGCTCATCGGTCTTTAGGCTATTGGTGCTGCGCAGGCTGGTGACGCTGACCTGATAGCGCACCGCAAGCATGGCCAGGGTTTCGCCGGGCCGCACCGTATGTTCACGCGGGCCCTGGGCGATCTTGCCGCTGTCGCGCAGCCACGCCACGTAAGTGCCTGGCGGTGGGTTCTGCTGGAAGTACTGGCGAACCCCGGTGTGAATGGAGCGCGCCAATGCCTGCTGGTGGCTGCGTGTGGCCAGCTTGGCGGCTTCTGCATTGTTCGAGATGAAGCCGGTCTCTACCAGGATCGAGGGAATGTCCGGGGACTTGAGCACCATGAAGCCGGCCTGTTCCACGCGCTGCTTGTGCAGCGAGGTGATACGCCCCATGTTGCCCAGCACCTTCTGACCGACGTTGAGGCTGGAGCTGAGCGTGGCCGTCATCGACAGGTCGAGCAGCACCCCGGCCAGCATGCGGTCCTTGTCATCGAGGCTGACATTGCCGGCACCGCCGATCAGGTCAGAGCGGTTTTCCGTATCGGCCAGCCAGCGTGCGGTCTCGGAGGTGGCACCGCGGTCGGACAAGGCGAACACCGAGGCGCCGAAGGCAGCGCGCGACGGGGCAGCATCGGCGTGGATGGAGATGAACAGGTCGGCGCCTTTCTTGCGGGCGATCTCGGTGCGCTTGCGCAACGGGATGAAGTAGTCGCCGGTGCGCGTCAGCTCGGCGCGAAAGCCCTTCTCGCTGTTGATCTGGCGCTGCAGTTCGCGGGCGATCTGCAGGACGATGTCTTTTTCATGCTGCCCGCTGGAGCCCGAAGCGCCTGGATCCTCGCCACCGTGACCGGCATCGATGGCCACCACGATATCGCGCTTGCCACTGGGCACCGGTGGCAGCTTGATGGCTGGCTGGGTTGGCGTGACGGGCACCGCTGGCGTGGTGGCTGGCGTTTGCACCGGTGGCGGCGTAGGCGGTGGGGCACTGGCGGCAATGGCGTCCGCCTCCTGATCGTACAGGTCGACCACCAGGCGATTGCCGTATTGCGCGTTAGGCGCCAGGGTGAAGCTCTTGGGCGTGACCGATTTCTTCAGGTCCACGACCACCCGCAGGTCGGTCGGCGTGCGCTGGGCCGAGCGCACGCTGCTGATCGGCGTATTGGACGTCGCCACCTTCAAGGGTGCGCCCAGGGTTGCGCCGTTGATGTCGATGACCAGCCGATCGGGTGCGCTCAATGTGAAGACACTGTGCTGCACAGGGCCAGACAGGTCGAAGACCAGCCGGGTGTTGTCCGGCGCACGCCACAGGCGCACGCTCTTGACTTGAGTGACGGCCAGAGCCTCAACGGTCACCGTTGTCAGCAAAAGCCCAACGATGGCGACCAGTGCGCGTATGCGCATACCTACCCCGCTTGCTGTTTATAGTATTCGGCCAGTGCCACGCACCAGGCGTCGCCGCGAGCCCCCTGCGGCGAAAGTACAAGCGAGCGTCCGCTCGCCTGGGGGCTTATGGTAATGGTCAGGTCAGGCTTTGGCAAAACGCCCGCACCCTTTTGTGGCCACTCGAACAGGCACAGTGGATCACCCTCGAAATAGTCACGAATGCCCATGAACTCAAGCTCCTCCGGATCGACCAGCCGATAGAGGTCGAAGTGAAAAGCTCGGACATCACCAATCTCGTAGGGTTCTACCACGGTAAACGTAGGGCTTTTCACTGCACCCGTATGGCCCAACCCACGAATAAGGCCGCGAGACAGGGTTGTCTTGCCAGCGCCGAGGTCGCCTTCCAGGAAGATGATCCCGCGCCCACCGGTCACACCGGCCAGTTGGCCGCCAAAGGCAACCATGGCCGCTTCATCGGCCAGAAACAGGTTTAAGCCAGACACGCTGAATGCTCCTCCAACAACGCACGAATCACAGGTATCAGATCACTGGCCGCCAACCCCCGGCCGCCGCTACCCAGGCGCTCGCCAGCACAGGCATGCAGCCAGACGCCCAGGCCTGCGGCGTCCCAGGCGCCAAGCCCCTGGGCCAGCAGCGCGCCGCACACACCACTGAGCACATCTCCAAGGCCTGCGCCCGCCATGGCTGGATGGCCACGGTCGCAGCGCGCCAACCGCCCTTCGGGGTCGGCGACCAAGGTACCTGCGCCTTTGAGCACGCACACACTGTTGTGGCGGCGTGCCAGCTTGCGCGCTGCACCCGGGCGGTCCGCCTGCACCGCTTCGGTGGAAATACCCAGCAGCCGTGCAGCTTCGCCTGGGTGCGGGGTCAGGATACTGCCACTGGGCAGCGCAAGGGGCGAGGCTGCCAGCAGGTTCAGGGCATCGGCATCCCAAACCTGCGCGCCCTCGGCGTTGGCCACAGCGGACAGCAGGCTGCGCCCCCATGCCGCCTGCCCCAGGCCAGGCCCCACGACCGCCACCGAAGCGCGGCCCAGCACGGTCATCAACTGGTTGGCCGACTGCACGCCCAGGCACATGGTTTCGGGCATGCGAGTCAGCCCGGCGGCCACGTGCTCCGGCCGCGTGGCTACGCTCACCAGCCCCGCGCCGCAGCGCAACGCGGCCTCGGCGCTGAGCAGGACGGAGCCGCCGGTGCCAAGGTCGCCGCCGACCACCAGCACATGGCCGAAGTCACCTTTATGGGCCTGAGCAGGGCGTGGCGGCAGGCGGGCAACGGTCAGGCTGCTCAGCACTGTGGGGGCGTGTACGGGGTTACTGGTCTGTTGCATGGGGTCAAAAGCTCCAATGTCTGGCAGAATTATACGCACCTCTGCCCGTATTGCTTGCCCATCCATGTCCGCCTTCACTCCTGACCTCGACGCACTGGCCCATAACATCAAGCTGTGGGGCCAGGAACTGGGCTTTGCCCACGTCGGCATCGCCGGTATCGACCTGGGCGAACACGAGCATCACCTGCAGCGCTGGCTGGACGCCGGTTATCAGGGGGAGATGGAATACCTGGGGGCACACGGCAGCAAGCGCGCCCACCCAGAGCAGCTGATTCCAGGCACCGTGCGCGTCGTCTCGCTGCGCATGGACTATCTGCCCGGCGACACGCAAATGGCGCAGCGCCTGGCCCAACCGGAAAAGGCCTACGTATCCCGCTATGCCTTGGGCAGGGACTACCACAAGCTGGTGCGCAAGCGTGTGCAGTCGCTGGCCGACCGCATCCAGCAGGCCATCGGCCCCTTTGGCTACCGAGCCTTCGTCGACAGCGCGCCGGTGTTGGAAAAGGCGCTGGCCGAACAAGCCGGGCTTGGCTGGATCGGCAAGAACACCCTGTTGCTCAACCGCAAGGCCGGCAGCTACTTCTTTCTGGCTGAACTGTTCGTCGACCTGCCCCTGCCAGTGGACCAGGCCACCACCAGCGAGCATTGCGGCCGCTGCACGGCTTGCCTGGACATCTGCCCAACCCAGGCGTTCGTCGGCCCGTACGTGCTCGATGCCCGCCGCTGCATCTCCTACCTGACCATCGAGCTCAAGGGGCCGATCCCGGTGCAGTTGCGCTCGATGATGGGCAACCGGGTGTTCGGCTGCGATGACTGCCAGATCGTCTGCCCCTGGAACCGCTTCGCCAAGCCCACCCGCGAGCAGGACTTCCAGCCCCGCCACGGCCTGGAGAACGCGGAGCTGGCGCAGATGTTCTTGTGGGATGAGCCTACTTTCCTGCGCAAGACCGAAGGCGGGCCATTGCGACGTGCCGGTTATGAGCGCTGGCTGCGCAACCTGGCCGTTGGTCTGGGCAACGCCCCCTCCACGATCCCGGTCATCGAAGCCCTCAAGGCGCGACGCGACGATGCCTCGCCACTGGTGAGGGAACACGTGGAATGGGCGCTTGCCCGGCACGGGGTGGCATGACCCTAAAGGGGAGGTCGCGATAGGCCGCATAGCGGCCTCTGCACCTTTGCGGTGTAGCACAAAGCCAGGGCCCGCTAGCCTGGTGCGGGCGCCCAACCTCACTGCTGGTCATTGTAATGAAACTTGGGCATCTCCCAGTGAAAGCGGATAGCCAGCAATCGCACCAGAAACCCACCGAACAAGGTCAGCAGCATGGCTTGCTCTGCGGGCACCTTGAAGTAGTCGCAGCCCAGGTAGAACCAGGCCGCAGCGAACGACACGCTCGCGTAAAGCTCCCGGCGGAACACAAGCGGAATGTCATTGCAGAAGATATCCCGCAAAATCCCGCCGAAGACCCCCGTGATCACACCGCTGATGGACGCCACCAGCATGCCCTGCCCCATCTCCAGCGCGGTCATGCAACCAATGAGGGTAAAGGCCACCAGCCCCAAGGCGTCGAGTACCAGAAACAGGGAGCGCAGGCGGCGCATCATCGGCGCGATGAAAATGGTCAACAGCGCCGCACAGCTGGTCAGCACCAGGTATTCCGGGTGCTTGACCCAGGTCAGCGGGTAGTGCCCCAACAGCACGTCACGCACCGAGCCACCGCCCAATGCGGTCACGCACGCGATCAGCACCACCCCGAACCAGTCCATGCCACGACGGCCGGCAGACAGCGCACCGGTCATCGCTTCGGCGGTGATGGCGATCAGATAAAGCATCAGCAACATGAGCAAGACCCACACCGATCACCCGCTCAAGCGACCGTCAGCGCACGGCCTCGGGCAGAAGTGCCGGGGGCCGTACGCTAATGGTCGCGTGAAGCGCGTGAGCTGCGTTTTTTTAGAATTTGATGAAGTGTTCGCGGTAGTGGCGCAGCTCGGCGATGGATTCGCGAATGTCGTCCAGCGCCAGGTGCGTGTTGCCCTTGCTGAAGCTGTCTCGCACTTCGGGGGCCCAGCGCGCTGCCAGTTCCTTGAGGGTGGAGACGTCGAGATTGCGGTAGTGGAAGTAATTTTCCAGCTGACGCATGTGCCGGTACAGGAATCGACGGTCCTGGCAGATGCTGTTCCCGCAGATTGGCGATTTGCCTTTAGGTACCCACTGCTCGAGGAAGGCGATGGTCTGGGCCTCGGCCTGGGCCATGCTCACCTGGCTCTCGCGCACACGCTGGGTCAGGCCGGAGGCGCCGTGGGTGCGGGTGTTCCAGTCGTCCATGCGCGCCAGCACTTCATCACTGTGGTGGATGGCGATGACCGGGCCCTCGGCCAGCGTATTGAGGTCGCTGTCGGTGACAATGGTGGCCATCTCGATGATGACATCGCTGTCCGGATCCAGCCCGGTCATCTCCAGGTCGATCCAGATCAGGTTCTGTGGGTTTTGCATGCAGGCACTCCTCCGATGGAGGCCTATATTAGCGCAGTGCACCCCCACGAACCAAAGTGAAGCGGACAGCGTTCAGGCCCGGCATGCTAGACTGCCAGTCGTTTTCTACGCCCCGCACGGGGCCTTCTACGGAGCGTTCATGGCCAAACGCCAGCTCAACCGTCGCCAGAACTGGCGTATCGAAAAGATTCAGAACGAGCGCGCTGCACGTGCGGCAAAGCGCGAGCAGCATGCCTTGCAGGAACTGGAAGGCGGCGACCTTGGGCCCGAGCAGCTGGGGCTGGTGATCGCGCACTTCGGTGTACAAGTTGAAGTCGAAGCCCAGGATGGCGACACCGCAGGCCAGGTGTTTCGCTGCCACCTGCGCGCCAACCTTCCTGCGTTGGTCACTGGCGACCGCGTGGTCTGGCGTGCCGGCAACCAGGGGATCGGCGTCATCGTTGCGCAGATGCCCCGTGCAACCGAACTGTGCCGGCCCAACAACCATGGCCAGCTCAAGCCAGTGGCGGCCAATGTCGACCTTATCGTCATCGTTTTCGCACCGGCGCCGGAACCGCACCCCAACCTCATCGACCGCTACCTGGTGGCCGCCGAGCATGCCGGCCTGCGGCCCCTGTTGCTGCTGAACAAGGCTGACCTGGTCAATGACGAGAACGGGCCAGGCCTGCAAGCGCTCCTGGACGTCTACCGTGAACTGGGCTACCCGCTGCTGGAAGTGTCGGCGCATCAAGGGGATGGCATGCAGCGCCTGCAGCAGTCACTGGATGGACACATCAGCGTCTTCGTCGGTCAGTCGGGGGTGGGCAAGTCGTCGCTGGTCAACAGCCTGCTGCCACAGGCCGGTACCCGGGTCGGTGACCTGTCGGAATGGTCAGGCCAGGGCACCCATACCACCACCACCGCCCGCCTGTACCACTTCCCCAACGGGGGCGACCTGATCGACTCGCCGGGCATCCGTGAGTTCGGCCTGGGGCATGTCAGCCGCACCGATGTGGAAGAGGGCTTTATCGAGTTCCGCGACCTGTTCGGCACCTGCCGCTTCCGCGACTGCAAACATGATCGCGAGCCTGGGTGCGCGCTGCTCAAGGCCCTGGAAGACGGGCGAATCAAGCCACAGCGGATGAACAGCTACCGCTCGATCATCGCCAGCCTGCCGGAAGAAACCTACTGATCAACCCTGCATGCCCAATGCAGGCGAGGTACCTTGTCCGCCCCGGCAGTGACCGGCAGCCCAACGGGGCTGCCAAGCCCTTACTGTTCCTTGGCCTCATCCATCTTCAACGTGCCGTCCTCGAAGATGTTGAGCTTCTGGCGCAACTCACGTGGTTGCATGGGCGTCTGGTCATCGGCCGCCGAGGGTGCCGGTGCAGTCGTTGAAGGTGGCTGCGCCCCGGTAGGGGCTTGCGCCGGCGGTGGCGCGGCGCCCTGCTCGCCTTCGATATCACGCTGGGCCTTCTTGGTCAGCACGATGATGTCGATCCGACGGTTTACCGGGTTGAACGGGTTCTTGCGATCGAACAGCGACGAAGACGCATACCCCACCACCCGTGCCACCTGGCCATCTGGATAACCCCCTGCCACCAGGGCCCGCCGCGCAGCGTTGGCACGGTTGGCCGACAGCTCCCAGTTGCCGAACTCGCCAGCGCCTGCGTACGGCTTGGCATCGGTATGGCCACTGACGCTGATCTTGTTGGGCACGGTCTTGATGGTATCGGCCATGGCCAGCAGGATGTCCTCGAAATAGGGCTGCAAGCGTGCACTGCCGATGTCGAACATGGGCCGGTTCTCGGCGTCCATGATCTGGATGCGCAGGCCGTCCTGGGTGATCTCGAACAGGATCTGGTCCTTGAACTTCTGCAGCTGCGGGTTCTCCTCCACCTTGTTCTGCAACTCCTGCAGCAGCAGCTCGAGGCGCTCGCGCTCGACCTGCTCGGCCATGGTTTCCACCTGGTCCTTGTTCAGTTCGATGCTGGTGTCTGGGGTCGGCTCCGATTTCACCTCGGGGTTGATGGTCTTCTCCGGCGCCAGCTCGGGCGAGCCGCCCAGGTCGATGACGTAGGGTGTACCACTCTCGGAGAAGCCGATCGGGTCCTTGAAGTACCCGGCGATGGCGATCTTCTGCTCAGGGGTTGCGGTCGACAGCAACCACAGCACCAGAAAGAACGCCATCATGGCCGTGGCGAAGTCGGCAAAGGCGATCTTCCAGGCGCCACCGTGGTGGCCGCCGCCAAAGCGCTTTACGCGCTTGACGATGATGGGCTGATTGTTCTCCATGACTCAGCGACCGCGTACCGCTTGCTCGAGCTCGGAGAAGCTGGGGCGATGCTTGGGGTACAGCACCTTGCGCCCGAACTCCACGGCCAGCGACGGCGGCATGCCCGAGGCCGAGGCGACCAGCGAGGCCTTGATCGACTCGTACAGGTTGAGTTCTTCCTTGGCATCGTGCTCAAGGCACTTGGCCAGTGGGCCGAAGAAACCGTAGGCGGCGAGAATACCGAAGAAGGTACCCACCAAGGCGGCGCCCACGTGCATACCGATGGCTGCCTGGTCACCATCGCCCAGCGACGCCATGGTGACGACGATACCCAATACGGCTGCAACGATACCGAAGCCTGGCATGCCGTCTGCGACCCCAGTGACCGCGTGGGACGGATGCTCCAGCTCCTCCTTCATGCTCAGCAGCTCCATGTCGAACAGACCTTCGAGTTCGTGGGGGGCCATGTTGCCGGTGGACATGATGCGCAGGTAGTCGCAGACGAACGCGGTCATGCGCTCATCGGCCAGTACGGTCGGGTACTTGGCAAAGATCGGGCTGGCCGAGGCGTCTTCGATGTCGGCCTCGATGGCCATCATGCCTTCGCGGCGGCTCTTGTTGAGAATTTCATAGACCAGTCCCAGCACTTCCAGGTAATAGGCATGGGTGAAGCGCGAGCCGAACATCTTCATCGACTTCTTCAGAACGTGCATCGTCATGTAGCCAGGGTTGGCCTGCAGAAACGCACCAAAGGCCGCGCCGCCGATGATCAGCACTTCGAACGGCTGGATCAGCGCCGCAATCTTGCCGTGGGAAAGGACGTAGCCGCCGAGTACGCTCGCGAATACGACGATGATGCCGATAATTTTAGCCATAGATTCAAAGCACTTGCTGTCGTGGTCAGGGAAAGAGGCGGGAGCGTCAAAACTCTTCTTCTCCTTATCGGCAGAACTGCGCCAGACTATAGCCACTAAAAGCGAAAAGCCAGTTCGGACTGATGTCAAAATGCCAATTGAAACCGAGGTATCCGGCCAGGCCCCACGTACGTTAGAAGCCTGGGTGAAGCTGCTGGAGAGTGTGCGCATTCCTGTGCCCAAGCACAGCTACGACCGGGTCATGGCGGCCATCAACGATAACCGGCGTTCATTGCGCGACATCGCCGAGCTGATGCAGGACAGCCCGGCCCTGGTGCTGTCGGTGATGCGCGAAGCCAACCACCCGACCAACGCCAGCCAGGCCGAGCCGGCCGAAAGCCTGGAAATTGCGCTCAATCGCCTGGGCCTTGAGCGCAGCGCACTGCTGCTCAAGCGCCTGCCAGCGCTGCCGATGGAAGACATCCCGCCGGTGCTGCGCCAGTTCCAGATGATCAGCCAGCATGCCTCGCAGCAGGCCAGTGGCCTGTTCGCCAGCCGACTGGCGCGGCTGTGGCAGGAAATCCACTGGGGTAGCCTGCTGTTTCTGTCCCCGTTATGGCCGCTGGCATTGGCCCACCCGAAGCTGCTCGACACCTGGGAGCTGCGGGTCATCCATAAAGGAGAAGACGCCGCCATTGTCGAGCAGGAGCTGTTCGGTGTTCGCATCATGGCGCTGTGCCAGGCCGTGGCCCAGCAGTGGCGCCTGCCGCAATGGGTGACCCAGGGTTACCGTCTGCTGCTCGAAGAGCGCGAGCAGCTTGCCCAGGTGTTGAACATCGCCCGGGACGAAGACCTGCTCAACCAACAACATCGGCTCGATGCCGAGCCCGGTCTGCGGCGCTGGTTCAATCAACCGGCCAACACCGTGCTGTTGGCCAATAACCTGGCGCTGGCAGCCCAGGTGGGCTGGGACAATCCCCATCTGCTGCGCTGGCAACTGCTGACCGCACTCTACCTGCAGACCTCGCTCGAAGACATACAGCAGCAGGTGCACCAGCAAGCCGCGGCCAGTGCCAGGCGCCATGCGCGCCTGGCACTGTTCCACCCAGCCGAGGCCTTGATCTGGCCATGGCATCAACGCCGCCCCCACCCGGACATGCTGGCGCCCCCGCCCCCCACCGCCGATGAACTGGCGCGCTGGCGGTCGCTCTGCCAGGACTTGCTGGCCCAGCCCAGCCCTTTCACCAATACCGTGCACCTGGCGGCCCAAGCCCGTGAGGCGGTACTGGCGTGCGGCATGCAACGCCTGCTGCTGCTTGGCCTGGACCGGGCCAATGACTGCCTGCGCGTGCAACAGGCGGCCGGGCTAGCGAAAGAGGCGACCAGCCTGGTATTGCCGGTGGCGGCGAACAAGCTGCTGCAAAAGCTGATGTCCAAGGCCGGGCAACTGCGCATCACGCCCGAAAACCACACGCAGTTCGCCTCGTTGTTGCCGCCGCCCTTGCGTGCCCTGTTCCGAGGCGAGCATGTCCTGCTGCGCTCGCTGGCGGTCAATGACCAGGTGGTCATGTTATTGGTGGCCGACCAGGGGTGCCGGCCCCTGGCCGATATCAGCGTGCAGGCTTTTGGCAAAACCTCGCAATGCATCGAACGGGCGCTGTGGGTGTTTGCCAACCGCAACGGCTGAGCCTTGCGCTACAATCGCCCCTTTGCACACTGGAGACCGTGGATGACCGACTTTTCCGGCCTGCCGCTGGTGATCGAAGCCGCCGACCTGCTGCCACGCCTGGGCTCGCCCGACCTGATCCTGGTCGACCTCAGCAGCGCCAATCGTTACGTCAGCGGGCATATCCCGGGCGCGCATTTCGTCGAGGGCAAGCGGACCCAGCTCGGCCAGCCGCCTGCGCCTGGGCTGCTACCGCCGCAGAGCGACCTGGAAAAGCTGTTCGGCGAACTGGGCCACCGCAGCGATGCGGTCTACGTGGTGTATGACGATGATGGCGGTGGCTGGGCTGGCCGCTTCATCTGGTTGCTCGATGTGATCGGTCACACCCGGTACCACTATCTCAACGGTGGCATCCAGACCTGGCCGGCCGACCGGCTCAGTACCGATGTGCCTGCCAAGGGTACCCGGCCGGTGAGTTTGCAACTGCATCCGGAACCCACCGCCACCCGCGAGTACCTGCAAAGCCGCCTGGGCGCCGATGACCTGGCCATCTGGGATGCTCGCGCCCCACAGGAATTCACCGGCGAAAAAATGCTCGCGGCCAAAGGCGGGCACATACCTGGTGCGGTCAATTTCGAATGGACCGCCGGCATGGATCTCAATGACCATCTGCGCATCCGCCCGGACATCGCCGAAGTGCTGCAGTCCCTTGGCATCACGCCTGACAAGGAAGTGATCACCCACTGCCAGACGCATCGCCGCTCCGGCTTCACTTATCTGGTGGCAAAGGCTCTGGGCTACCCGCGAGTCAAAGCGTACGCTGGCTCCTGGAGCGAGTGGGGCAACCACCCGGACACGCCTGTCGAAGTTTAAGGAACCTGAATGAAATCCCGTCTGTTCATCATCAGCCAGTACCTGCTGCCGCATCACCTGCTGTCGCGCCTGGCCGGCTGCGTTGCCGAGTGCCGCGCCCGCTGGTTCAAGAACGCCTTCACCGCCTGGTTTGCCAAGCGCTACCAGGTCGACATGCGTGAAGCGCTGGTCGAAGACTTGACCGCCTACGAGCACTTCAACGCATTCTTCACCCGCGCCCTGAAACCAGGCGCACGCCCCCTGGACCAGACCCCCGGCGCCATCCTGTGCCCGGCCGACGGTGCAGTGAGCCAGGTTGGCCCGATCGAGCACGGCCGCATCTTCCAGGCCAAGGGCCACAGTTACAGCGCACAGGAACTGCTGGGCGGCGACCCGGCCCTGGCAGCCCCCTTCATGGGCGGCGAGTTTGCCACTGTCTACCTCTCACCCAAGGACTACCACCGCGTGCACATGCCGCTGGCAGGCACGCTGCGCGAGATGGTCTACGTGCCGGGGCGGCTGTTCTCGGTAAACCAGACCACCGCAGAAAACGTGCCTGAACTGTTCGCTCGCAATGAGCGGGTGGTCTGCCTGTTCGACACCGAGCGCGGCCCGATGGCGGTTGTCTTGGTCGGTGCCATGATCGTGGCCTCCATCGAGACCGTCTGGGCAGGGCTGGTCACGCCGCCCAAGCGCGAGCTCAAGACCTTCCGCTACGACGATGCCAGCCGTGCGCCAATTCACCTGGAAAAAGGCGCCGAACTGGGTCGGTTCAAGCTGGGTTCGACGGCGATCGTGCTGTTCGGCCCCGACCAGGTCAAATGGGCCGACCACGTGGGCGCCGCCTCGGCGGTGCGCATGGGCCAGCTGTTGGCCACGCCGCTGCAGGCGTGATGGCCCAAGACGTGGCCCCAGGGTTCGGGCGCTAACGCCAAAACCCTGGGGTCTGCGCAGGCTGGATCAGCCGCGGGTATCGCGATCGCGCAGGCCCAGCAGGTACAGCACACCATCAAGGCCCAGCGTGGAAATCGCCTGCTTGGCCGACTGACGCACCAGCGGCTTGGCGCGGAAGGCCACGCCCAGCCCCGCCAACGCCAGCATCGGCAGGTCGTTCGCGCCATCGCCAACGGCGATGGTCTGCTCCAGTTGCAGGCCCTCTTCGCTGGCCAGTTGCTGGAGCAGCTCGGCCTTGCGCTGGGCATCGACGATAGGCTCCACCGCCACGCCAGTCACCTTGCCGTCGACCACTTCCAGCTCATTGGCGAAGACGTAGTCGATGCCCAGGCGCGCCTGTACCTGGCGGGCGAAGTAGGTGAAGCCACCCGACAAAATGGCGGTCTTGTAACCCAGGCGCTTGAGCTCGGCAAAGAGGTTTTCCGCGCCCTCGGTCAAGCGCAGCGATGCGCCGATTTCATCCAGCACGCTGACATCCAAACCCTTGAGCAGCGCCATGCGTTCCTTGAAACTGGCCCGGAAGTCCAACTCGCCCCGCATGGCCCGCTCGGTGATCGCCGCGACCTGCTCACCCACGCCAGCGGCCTTGGCCAGCTCGTCGATCACTTCGGCTTCGATCAGGGTCGAATCCATGTCGAACACGGCCAGGCGGCGGTTGCGGCGGAACAGGTCGTCCCGCTGGAAGGCGATGTCGATGCTCAGGGCCTCGGACAAGGCAAAGAACTCGGCGCGCAACGCCTGGCCATCGTCAGGCTCGCCGCGAACCGAAATCTCCACCGCGGCCTTGCCCTTGCTGGTGTCCGCGTCCAGCGCCACTCGAGCCGACAGGCGCTCGATGCGCTCGATGGTCAGCCCGTGCTGGCTGATGATGGCGCTGACACGCTGTAACTGGTCGGGCGAGATCTTGCGGCTAAGCAGGGTCACCACGTGCCGTGCTTCACCATGGCCATCGGCCCAGTGCTGGTAGTCCGCTTCGGAAATCGGTGTGTAGCGCGCCTGCAAGTTCAGCTCGTGCGCCTTGGCCTGGACACTCTGCAGCAGCTTGGTCGCCACTTCGTTATCCGGGATATCCACCAGGATGCCGAACGACAGCGTGCCGTGCATCACCGCCAGGCCGATGTCGAGAATGCTCACACCGCCCTGCAGCAGGACGCCAGTGATGGCAGCGGTAAGACCGGGGCGGTCCTCACCGGTGATGTTGATCAGGACGATTTCGCGCACAACCAGGCTCCGACTTCGATGAAAAATGCGCATTCTACCGATTTTCCGTGACCATCGGGCGCTAACGATACTTTGCCGACAAAACCCGTGTCGCTATACTGCCCCCCACTTCATGCCATTAAGAGCCGAGCTCAGTGAACCGGCCCACCTCAGTCAAAACAGACAATTTCTTCCTGATGATCTATCGCGCCCTGAGTCAACGTCGCGTGCCATTGGCATTGCGCATCGCCTGCACCAACATTTTCCTGGTGGCCCTGGCGCTGGTGATCTATGCCTGCGTAATGGGGTTGCAGTTCAAGCAGGCCATGCACGACCAGGCCGATGCCGTGGGCCAGAGCCTGACGACCCAGACGGCCACGTCGGCGACCGAGTTGCTGGTGGCCAACGATATCCTCAGCCTCAACGTGCTGCTGGGCAACCTGGTGAAGAACCCGCTGGTGGCGCATGCCGCCATCTACAGTGTCGACAACCGCATCCTCGCCGAGGCAGGCCAGCGTCCGCGCAACAGCCTGCTGGGTGAGGCCGAGGGCGTCTATCAGACCAAGATCACCTTCCAGGACGTGGCCGCCGGACAACTGCGCATGAGCCTGGACATGAGCCAGTTCCAGCAGCCCATGCTGATCAGCATGCAGAGCATGGCTATCCTGGCGGCCATTCTGCTGGTGCTCGCCCTGACCTTGAGCCTGCGCCAGGGCCGATTCATCACCTTGCCGCTGCTGCAACTGCGGGTCTGGTTGCGCGACCCGCAGTATTACACGCCCGCCACCGACCGCCAGGACGAGATCGGCGACATCGCCCGGCAACTGCACGCCCGACTGGCGCCACCGCCTCCGCCAGAGCCGGAACCGGAACTGGAGGACGACGAGCACTTCGATGAAGCGCCCGCCCCCGTTTCCAAGCCTGCCCAGCGCACTACCGTGACCAGCGCGGACGATGACGACGAGGCATTCGCCGGCCTGCTGGACGACACACCGGCGCATGCGATCGAAATGGAGTCCGATGAGCCCCAGTTCAGCGCAGTGCTTGCCGTGCAACTGGGTTCCCAGGAGCAGCTGCGGCGTTTGCCGCGCACCCGCCTGACCGAGCTTACCGAGCGCTATCAGGAGTGCCTGGAGCATGCGGCCTCGCTGTACGAGGGCGAAACCCACACCCTCAACGATGGCAGTACGTTGGTCCTGTTCCACAGCCGCCAGTGCGGCGAGGACTACCTTACCAATGCCATCTGTTGCGGTGAGTTGCTACGTGCCTTGGGCCATGCCTTGCAGATCGACGTCGCTGACAGCGGCATCACCTTGCAACTGCAACTGGGCCTTGCCATGAGCAATGACCTCGATGGCCTGGAACTGGTCGACCTGCTGATGGCTGAGAAGGTGCAGGATGCGCTGGCACTGTCTCAACACAGCCGCAATCTGTTGCTGGTCGAGCGCAAGGTCAATGACGACGGTTTGATTCGCCAGCGTGCTCGCATCCGCCCCATTGCAAGCCCGGAAGGCGCCTGCTGTGTGGAGCGCCTGATGGAGCCATACCCCTCGATGCTGGAGCGCCAGCTGGCCCGCATGCACGAACGCCGCGCCTGAGCCATTACAGGGTCGCTGCGCGGCGCCGTACAGCGCCCACGAAAAAGCCCGCCTTG
>NZ_JBICKP010000020.1:0-71248 GCF_043104335.1 Pseudomonas sp. WSY_20 | reverse complement strand
TAAACAGATCGTATGCGCGGCGATGCGCAAGTTGTTGTACCTGGTGTACGGCGTGGTGAAATCTGGAAAGCCGTTCGACCCTCAAATCGCGCTTGTGAAGTGAGGGTCAAGACGGTATCTACAGGTATACGCATCTCTCAAGTGCGCCGCGATGGGCCGCGCAGCGGCCCTAGGATATCAGCGTTGCAACATGAGCTGCCGCTCAAGATAGCCTCGGGCAACCGAGCGACAACCACCCCTAGCGCCGAGCGCCACGTACCCCTTCTGCCAAGGCCGAGCACAGGCTCAACACATCGTCTACCGCCTGACCGGGGTTCTGCGCGTGGGCAATCTTGTCGACCAGGGCTGAGCCTACCACCACACCGTCGGCGAGACGGGCGATGTTGGCCGCCTGCTCGGGGGTGCGAATGCCAAACCCGACGCTGATCGGCAAATCCGTATGGCGACGCAAGCGCGCAATGGCTTCGGTCACATGTTCTGTCGTCGCCGAGCCTGCACCCGTCACACCGGCCACCGACACGTAGTAGACGAACCCGGAGCTGCGCTCCAGCACGCGGGGCAGGCGCGCGTCGTCGGTAGTCGGGGTGGTCAGGCGGATGAAGTCGATACCCGCAGCCTGGGCCGGGCTGGCCAGTTCGTCGTCATGCTCAGGCGGCAGGTCGACGATGATCAGGCCATCGACACCGGCTTCGTTGGCCTGGGCCACGAACGCTTCCACGCCAAAGCGGTGAATCGGGTTGTAGTAACCCATCAGCACGATCGGCGTGGTCTGGTCATCCTCTCGGAATTCGCGAACCATCTGCAGCGTCTTGGCCAAGGTCTGGCCAGCCTCGAGTGCACGCAGGGTGGCCAGCTGGATGGCCACGCCGTCGGCCATGGGGTCGGTGAACGGCATGCCCAGTTCGATCACGTCGGCACCTGCCGCCGGCAGGCCCTTGAGAATCTGGAGCGAGGCGTCATAGCCTGGATCACCTGCAGTGACGAAGGTGACCAGTGCTGCGCGGCCTTCGGTTTTCAGCTCGGCGAAACGTTGTTCAAGACGGCTCATGCCTGTTTCTCCTGGGCGGCCATGTGGTTCATGACGGTGTGCATATCCTTGTCCCCACGCCCCGACAGGCAGATCACCATCAGGTGGTCGTTGGGCAAGGACGGGGCGCGCTTGATGGCTTCGGCCAGCGCATGGGCGCTTTCCAGCGCGGGAATGATGCCTTCGAGCCGGCAGGATGCGTGGAAGGCATCCAGGGCCTCGTCATCGGTGATGCTGACGTATTCGACCCGCTTCACTTCGTGTAGATAAGCGTGCTCGGGGCCGATGCCCGGATAGTCCAGGCCTGCTGAGATCGAATGGGCATCGGTGATCTGGCCGTCGGCGTCCTGCAGCAAGTAGGTACGGTTGCCGTGCAGTACCCCAGGCACTCCGCCGTTCAGGCTGGCAGCGTGCTTGTCGGTCTGCACGCCGTGCCCGCCCGCCTCGACACCGATGATCTGAACGCTCGGCTCTTCGAGAAACTCGTGGAACAGGCCCATGGCATTGGACCCGCCACCCACGCAGGCCACCAGGCTGTCCGGCAGTCGGCCTTCCTTTTCCTGCATCTGGGCGCGGGTTTCCTTGCCGATGATCGACTGGAAGTCCCGAACCATGGCTGGGTAGGGGTGCGGGCCGGCTACGGTGCCGATCAGGTAGAACGTGTCGTCGACATTGGTGACCCAGTCTCGCAGGGCCTCGTTCATGGCATCTTTCAAGGTGCCGGTACCAGCGGTGACCGGCACGATTTCAGCGCCCAGCAGTTTCATGCGGAACACGTTGGCCTGCTGCCGCTCGATGTCGGTAGCGCCCATGTAGATCACGCAAGGCAACCCGAAACGCGCCGCCACGGTGGCGGTAGCGACGCCATGCATGCCGGCACCGGTTTCGGCGATCAGGCGCTTTTTGCCCATGCGCTTGGCCAGCAGTACCTGGCCGATGCAGTTGTTCACCTTGTGCGCGCCGGTGTGGTTGAGCTCCTCGCGCTTGAAGTAGATCTTGGCACCACCGCAGTGCTCGGTCAGGCGCTCGGCGAAATACAACGGGTTGGGACGGCCAATGTAGTCGCGTTGGAAGTAAGCCAGTTCTTCTAGAAATGCAGGGTCTGCCTTGGCCGCTTCGTATTCACGGGCTAGGTCCAGTACCAGTGGCATCAGGGTTTCGGCCACGTAGCGGCCGCCGAACGAGCCGAACAGGCCATTGGCATCGGGGCCGGGGCGATATTGGGACTGGGTCATGAGACGCTCCAAGGCATAACGGATGAGTGATGGGCTTTACTGTAACCATGACCTGCTCCGATGAAAACCGATAAGATTGCGCTGACCTGTCAGGAAAACTCACACGTAATGGCCAGTGATCTCCCGCCCCTCAATGCCTTGCGCGCCTTCGAGGCGACTGCCCGGCTCAACAGCGTCAGCCAAGCAGCTGAAGCGCTGCACGTGACCCATGGCGCAGTTAGCCGGCAAATCAAAGCGCTGGAAGCGCACCTTGGCGTTGCCCTGTTCGCCAAGGATGGGCGAGGTGTGAAACTCACAGATGCTGGCGTCAGGTTGCGTGACGTCAGTGGTGAGGTCTTTGATCGGCTGCGCGGGGTATGCCGGGAGCTGGCCCGCGAAGTGGAGCACGCACCTTTTGTGCTTGGCTGTTCCGGGAGCTTGCTGGCGCGTTGGTTCATCCCGCGTCTGGGGCGCTTGAATGCCGACTTGCCTGAGCTTCGCCTGCATCTTTCTGCCGGTGAGGGCGACCTTGACCCGCGTCGCCCCGGGCTGGATGCGTTACTGGTGTACGCCGAACCGCCGTGGCCAGCGGACATGCAGGTTCACGTACTGGCGCAGGAACGTATTGGGCCAGTCGTCAGCCCGCACTTCGAGGGCACTGGGCGCCTGCGCAAGACGGCGGTCAGCCAGCTATTGGAAGAATCCTTGCTGCACACCACGTCGCGCCCGCAAGCCTGGCCTACATGGGCGTTGGCCAACGGCCTCGATGCCCAGGCGCTGAAATATGGGCAGTCGTTCGAGCATCTGTATTACTTGTTGGAAGCGGCAGTCGCAGGGTTAGGAGTGGCCATCGCGCCTGAGCCATTGGTAGCCGATGACTTGCGTGCAGGGCGCTTGATCGCGCCATGGGGCTTTAGCGCAACGCCTGCAGCATTGGCACTGTGGGTGCCACGGCGCGCCGCCGATGGGCGCGCCGAGCAGTTGGCGCAGTGGTTACGCGCCGAGTTGGCTGGGCAGAGCGCTTAGTTGCGCTTGCACAGCAGGTAGGCAGCCAGCAGGCCCAGTGCGCCTATTGCCACGCCAGCGGTGGTGTAGGGGTGTTCCTGAGCGTAGTCGCGAGTAGCGATGCTGGTCTTGACCGTGCGGTCTTTGACTTCTTCGTAGGCGTCGCTCAGTAGGCTGCGCGAGTGCTTCAGGGCCGTCTCGGCATTGCTGCGAATAGCCTTGAGGGACTTCTGGGATTCCTCGGATGCGTCGTTCTTGAGGCTTTCCAGGCTTTTCAGGAGGCTCTCGATCTCGGCTTCCATGCTTTCCAGTGATGTTTTACGCAGCGAGTTGCGGGGCATGTTGACTCTCCTTCGCGTTATGGGCTCTAGAGATTGCGACTATCAAGCGAAGCGAAAGTGCGATCGAACTTTCTGCCGCTGCGCCTGCTCGCAGGTAAACCAGCACTGCGCTGCTAGGCTCAACGTTATCGCCATCCAAGGAGTCAACACATGTCCGATCACCACACGTACAAAATGCTCGAACTGGTAGGTTCTTCCACCACCGGTATCGAGGACGCCATTCAGAATGCCCTGGCCGAAGCCTCCAAAAGCGTGCAGATGATGGAGTGGTTCGAAGTCGTCAGCACCCGTGGTCACATTCGTGACAACAAGGTCGAGCACTTCCAGGTGACCCTGAAGGTCGGCTTCCGTATCACCAACAGCTGATACAGTTCCGGGCTGGATGTGCCTGGCGCGATGGGGTAAGACTTAGACGAGGCGCCTGATGGGCGCCTTTTGCGATTTCATCTGCACAAGGAAAGCAAGTGATGAACAAAGTGGTTCTGGCGTTGGGCCTGATGACCCTGGCGGGCGGCGCGATGGCTGCCGGCAAGCCGTGTGAAGAGCTGAAAGCGGAAATCGCTGCCAAGCTCGATGCCAAGGGCGTGCAAAACTACACGCTGACGGTCGTGGACAAGGGCGATCCCGCCGGCAAGGTGGTGGGCAGTTGTGAGGGCGGTACCAAGGAAATCGTTTACAGCCGCAACTAAGGGCCACCGAACCCCGCGGGTTGACCGCGGGGTTCGGGCATATGACCGGTTGCCAGGCTATCGGTCACCCGTCAAGACGCCGAGTCAGCCCGGTCCGCTCCACGGGGCACCCTGCTCGACAGCTAGGCTTGCTGCAGTGCCTGAGCCAGCAACTCGTAGGAGCGTATCCGGTCTGCGTGCTCGTACAGATCGCAGGTAAAGATCAGTTCATCGGCCCCTGTCTGCTCCAGCAGCACCTCGACCTTGGCGCGGACCTTATCAGGGCTTCCGATCATCGCCAGCCCCATGAAGCTGCCCACCGCGTCGCGCTCATGGGGCAACCACAAGCCGTTCATGGTTTCTACCGGAGGCTTCTGCATCAGGCTCTGGCCGCGAATCAAGGCCAGGATGCGTTGATAGACCGACGTGGCCAAGTACTCGGCCTTCTCGTCGGTCTCGGCCACTACCATGGGAATGCCGAGCATGACGTAAGGCTTGTCCAGCGTGGTGGATGGCTTGAAGTGATTGCGATAGACCCGAATCGCCTCATGCATGTAGCGCGGCGCAAAATGCGATGCGAAGGCATAGGGCATGCCACGCATGCCAGCGAGCTGGGCGCTGAACAGGCTGGAGCCCAGCAACCAGATAGGCACATCGGTGTCGTGCCCCGGCACGGCAATCACTTTCTGGTCATCGGTGCGTGGGCCCAGGTAGCGCGACAACTCTTCGACGTCATCCGGGAAATCGTCCGCACTGCCGGCTCGGTCGCGGCGCAGTGCATGGGCGGTCATCTGGTCGGACCCTGGTGCGCGGCCCAGGCCCAAGTCGATACGACCGGGGTACAGGCTGGCCAGGGTGCCAAATTGCTCGGCCACCACGAGCGGCGCGTGGTTGGGCAGCATGACGCCTCCGGAACCTACCCTGATACGCGATGTACCCCCCGCTAGGTAGCCGATCAGTACCGAGGTGGCCGAGCTGGCGATGCCGTCCATGTTGTGGTGCTCGGCTACCCAGAAGCGGTTGTAACCGAAGCGCTCGACATGCTGCGCCAGGTCCAGCGAATTGCGCAGCGATTGCGCGGGCCCTTGGTCGGCGCGCACTGGCACCAAGTCAAGGGTGGATATTTTCAGATTTCGCAACTGCGTCATGAAGCCTCCGCAATGATGGTTGGCCTGAGGCCTTTTGACTCTGTATGGGCGCAATCGTTGGATTCAATGTCCCCTGTCGGATTGAGCTGAACTCTCATCAGGCTACCAGCCTCTGAATCGATAGGTATTTAACCAATGACCGGGAGGCATCATGAAGAAGACAGCATCGGCAATCTGGGAAGGTGGTCTCAAGGACGGCAAGGGCCAGATCTCCACGGAAAGCGGCGCGCTCAAGAACAACCCTTATGGGTTCAACACTCGTTTCGAAGACACGCCGGGCACCAACCCAGAAGAACTGATCGGCGCCGCCCACGCTGGGTGCTTCTCGATGGCGCTGTCGATGATGCTGGGCGAAGCCAAGCTGACGCCCGAGCGTATCGACACTAAAGCCGAAGTCACCCTGGACAAGCAGGACGATGGTTTTGCCATCACTGCGGTGCACCTGGTGCTGAGCGCCAAAGTACCAGGGGCGAGCGAAGAACAGTTCCTGGAAATCGCCAACAAGGCCAAGCAGGGCTGCCCCGTGTCCAAGGTGCTCAACGCCAACATTACCCTGGATGCCAAGCTGGTGAGCTGATCGCTCCAGCCGTGGGCGGTTTGCGGTAATCTGAAAACCCGGCAGCCTCGCTGCCTTTACTGGAGCCGCCCATGATTCGCATCGCTACCGCTTTACTGGTCTCTCTGGTGACAACTTCGGCACTGGCAGCAATCAAGCCATGCGAGGAGTTGAAGGCAGAAATCGAGGCCAAGATCCAGGCCCAGGGTGTGCCGTCCTATACCCTGGAAATCGTGCCCAACAGCGAAGTGCAGGACCCCAACATGGTGGTCGGCAGCTGTGATGGAGGTGCCCGCAAGATCATTTATCAGAAGAATGATCAGTAAGCCTGGCAACCGCTGGGACCCGGAGGGGGCCTAGGGTATGCAGAAGACCCTGCTAGGTTCGTTGACGACCACGGTCCTGGCTGAGTCATACAACAGCACCTGCGGTTCCATTACCGGCGCCCTTGCCTCAAGCCTATAACGCTCGCCCGCCTCGAAGTGATCGTAACGCACCGTCAGGTAGCATGTACGGTCCCTGGGGTCGGTAGAGAACCCGCCCGCGTAGATCTCATAGTCGAAACGTACGATCAGTTCGTGCTTGCCGGGCGTCACCTGAAAATAACGGCCGTCGTCCAGGCGTTTGCCATCGAGGCGGTCGGCCATGATGACTCTGCCGGGTGTCATGGTGTAAAGGTCTACCCAGGCCTGTTTAGGGTCCTTGGGCGGTAAGGGGCTAGCACAAGCTCCCAGTGCACTGAGGGCGATCAGCATCATGGGCTGGCGCATGGCAGGTTTTTCCACTTGCAGTGAATACCTGACAAGCATAGCGCTGTTTTGGATGCTTCACGTGCGCTGGCAGCCTGCCGGTTCACCCTGGCTGACCAGGTTCTGTTGCTGATCATAGAGCTTGATCCAGGGACGGAAGCCGATGCTGCCAGCCTGCAACTGGTAACGCTCGCCAGCATCGAAGCCCTTGAAGGCCACCTTGACCTGGCAATCACGCCACAGCGGGGCGTCAACGGGGCCGATGTTACTGGGCGCCACCGGGAATTGATAGCGCACGGTCAGCTCATGGTTGCCGGGCGGTATTTGGAAATAACGGTTGTCGTCCCAGTCCCTTGCATCGACTTTTACCGCGTCCAGGGAAGTTTGCTCGCCTGGTTCAAGGTCGACCCACGCTTGAGAGGGGTCGGGGTCAGGCAATGTCGAACAGGCCGTTGTCAGCAGCAATGAACCGGCGACCCACAATGCGCGCATGGCGAAACTCCCCTTCGGCGAGATAATCTTTAGGCGAATGGGGTTGAGCGAATCAGACGGTAGACGATGCTTGGAACAGTGCTTGTGCAACGCTCAGACCCTGGGGCACTCGACCGTGTTTTCACCCGGTTTGTTCCGCTACTGCTCGTCGCGCTGCTCAACGGTTGCAGCAGCGCTGGCTACTATGGCCAGCTGGCAGTCGGCCAGTGGGAGCTGCTGCAGGCGCGTCGGCCCCTGACGAAGGTGATGGCCGATCCTGCCACGTCCGAGCCGTTGCGCGCTCGGCTGGCGTACGCCCAGCAGGCGCGGACATTCGCCACCCGGCAACTGAAATTACCCGACAACCGAAGCTACACGACGTACGCCGATTTGGGCCGCCCGTACGTTGTATGGAATGTATTCGCCACCCCTGAGTTGTCGCTACAGCCGGTCACCCACTGTTTTCCCATTGCAGGGTGTGTGGCCTACCGTGGCTACTACCGCCAAGGCGCAGCACGGGGTGCAGCGGCGTTGATGCGCCAGCAGCGCCTTGACGTCTATGTGGGCGGGGTAGAAACCTATTCGACCCTGGGCTGGTTCGATGACCCGATCCTGTCATCGATGATGGGCTGGGGTGAAGAGCGTCTGGCCACGCTGATCTTTCATGAGCTGGCTCATCAGCGTGTCTACGTGCAGGACGATACGGCCTTCAACGAGTCGTTCGCGTCGTTCGTCGAGCAGCAAGGCACGCGGCAATGGCGGCTGAGCCGTGGGCTGGCGGCCACCGGCGAAGACCATAGCCCCCAGCGCGAGCAGTTCATCCGCCTGGTACTGGCCACGCGGGCACGCCTACAGGCGATTTATGCGGCGCCCACCGATGATGAAACCAAGCGCTTGGCCAAGCGGGCCGAGTTCGAGCGGTTGCGAAGCGATTACCGTTCGCTTCGCGATGGCCCCTGGAGAGGCGATACGCGTTACGACGCCTGGGTAGATGGGCCGATGAACAATGCGAAATTGCTGCCATTCGGGCTGTACGATCAGTGGGTGCCGGCTTTTTCGGCTTTATTTCGCCAGGCCGAAGGTGACTGGGAGCGATTCTATGAGCGCGTCGGGCAACTGGCGTCATTGCCCATCGCTGCGCGCACTGCAGCCCTGCAAGGGTTGATGCCAGGGGCTAGTGCGCGTTAGCCGGTTGCCCGGCCCTTCAGCGCGATCGCATGCTGAACGCCTCGTGCAGCTCGGCCAGGGACGCGAAATGAAACGCCGGCGCTTCTGCCATCAGTTCCTCGCGGCTTCCGAACCCATACCCAACTGCCACGGCCTGCACGCCGTTACTGCGGGCACCGATCAGGTCATGCTTGCGATCGCCGATCATAAGCGTGTGTGCCGGGTCCAGCCCTTCTTCGTCCAGCAGGTGGCGAATCAGCTCGACCTTGTTGGTTCGCGTACCGTCCAGCTCGCTGCCGTAGATCACTTTGAAATGCTGGTCGAAGGCGAAGTGGCGGGCGATTTCGCGCGCGAATTCCCACGGCTTTGAAGTCGCTATGTAGAGCGTGCGGCCTTGGCCATTGAGGGTTTCGAGCAGCTGCGGTACCCCGTCGAACACGAGGTTTTCGTACAGGCCCGTGACGCGAAAGCGCTCACGGTAAAAGTTGACGGCCTCCCAGGCCTTGGCTTCGTCGAAACCGTAGAACTGCATGAACGCCTGCAACAACGGCGGGCCGATGAAGTGTTCAAGGCGAGAGAGGTCTGGTTCGTCGATACCCAGCTTCGCCAAGGCGTACTGGATGGAACGGGTGATACCCAGGCGGGGGTCGGTCAGGGTGCCGTCGAGGTCGAACAGAATGTTTTGCTGGTGCATAGGGAAGGTGTCCGCTTGGTTGCTGCGCCGCATGCTGGCGGGCGAGCCGATGCCCGCATGGCTGAGTCAGAGCCCGATACCGGCAGCTGCGCGGCCGGCGGGCTGTGGAAAAACGATCAGTCCGGCTGATCGAAGCCCTCGGCCAGGTGCTGGTCCTTGAGCTTCACGTAGTTGCCGGCGCTGTAGGCGAAGAAGGCACGTTCCTGGTCGTTCAACAACCGGACCTGCCTGACCGGGCTGCCCATGTACAGGTAGCCGCTGACCAGGCGCTTGCCCGGTGGCACCAGGCTTGCGGCGCCAATGATCACCTCGTCCTCGACGATGGCGCCGTCCATGACGGTACTGCCCATGCCGACCAGGATGCGGTTGCCCAGTGTGCAGCCGTGCAGCATGACCTTGTGCCCGATGGTGACTTCGTCACCGATGATCAGCGCAAAGCCATCCGGGTTGAACAGGCTGGCGTGGGTGATGTGCAGTACGCTGGCGTCCTGCACACTGGTGCGCGCGCCGATACGGATGCGGTGCATGTCGCCACGCACTACCACCAATGGCCAGACCGAACTGTCTTCGCCGATCTCGACATCGCCCAGTACCACCGCCGAGCGGTCGACGAAGGCCCGCGCTCCGAGCTTGGGACGGTGTTGCTGGAAGCTTCGAATGGCCATGATAGTGTTCCTCATGTGTGCCGATAGGCTGGCTGCCTGCTGCGGTCGGCGTCGATTGTAATTAAGATGGGGCTGTGTTTCTTCTGCCAAGGTATCCAAACCGTGACTGCGAACAACCCGCTTCTGCAATCCCACGATCTGCCGCCCTTCTCGCAAATTCGTGCAGAGCACGTGCTGCCGGCGATCGAAGCGATCCTGGCCGACAACCGTAAAGCCATTGCCAGGATTCTTGAAGAACAAGGCGCAGCGCCTACATGGGCAGGCCTGGTGCTGGCCATGGATGAACTGAACGACCGCCTCGGGGCCGCCTGGAGCCCGGTGAGCCACCTCAATGCAGTGTGCAACAGCCCAGAGCTGCGTGAAGCCTACGAGGCCTGCCTGCCAGCGCTGAGCGCCTACTCTACGGAGCTTGGGCAGAACCGTGCGTTGTTCGATGCCTACCAGGCACTGGCTGCAAGCCCCGAGGCTGCCACGTTCGATGTGGCGCAAAAGACCATCCTTGAACATGCGTTGCGTGACTTCCGCCTGTCGGGCATCGACCTGCCTGCCGCAAAGCAGCAGCGCTACGCCGAGGTGCAGAGCAAGCTCAGCGAGCTGGGCAGCCGGTTCTCCAACCAGCTGTTGGATGCCACCCAGGCGTGGAGCAAGCACGTCACCGACGAAGCCGCGCTCGACGGCCTGCCTGACTCGGCCAAGGCCCAGATGGCCGCCGCTGCCGCCGCCAAGGGCCTCGATGGCTGGCTGATCACCCTCGAATTCCCCAGCTACTATGCGGTGATGACCTACGCCAGCGACCGCGCGCTGCGCGAAGAGCTGTATGCAGCCTACTGCACCCGCGCTTCGGACCAGGGCCCGAACGCGGGGCAGTTCGACAACGGTCCGGTGATGCAGCAGATCCTTGATCTGCGCCAGGAGCTTGCCGGACTGCTGGGCTACGAGAACTACGCCGAGCTGAGCCTGGCGACCAAGATGGCCGAGTCCACCGACCAGGTGTTGAGCTTCCTGCGCGATTTGGCCAAACGCTCCAAGCCCTTCGCCGCCCGCGACCTGGGCCAGCTCAAGGCCTATGCTGCCGAGCAAGGTTGTCCGGAGCTGGCCAGTTGGGATGCCGGGTACTTTGGTGAGAAGCTGCGAGAGCAGCGCTACAGTGTGTCCCAGGAAGCACTGCGCGCCTACTTCCCTATCGACAAGGTACTGGGTGGCCTGTTCAGCATCGTGCAGCGCCTGTATGGCATCGAGATCAACGAGCTCAAGCAGTTCGACGCCTGGCATCCGGATGTACGCCTGTTCGAGATCAAGGAGAACGGCCAGCATGTAGGGCGCTTCTTCTTCGACCTCTATGCCCGCGCCAACAAGCGTGGCGGTGCCTGGATGGACGGGGCGCGTGACCGTCGCGTAACGGCGCAAGGCCAACTGCAAAGCCCGGTGGCCAACCTGGTGTGCAACTTCACCCCTGCCGCGCCGGGCAAACCTGCCCTGCTGACCCATGACGAGGTCACGACGCTGTTCCATGAGTTCGGCCACGGCTTGCACCACCTGTTGACCCGCATCGATCACGCCGGGGTGTCTGGTATCAACGGCGTGGCATGGGATGCGGTAGAGCTGCCCAGCCAGTTCATGGAGAACTGGTGCTGGGAGCCCGAAGGCCTTGCCTTGATTTCCGGCCATTACGAAACCGGCGAGGCGCTGCCGCAGGACCTGCTGGACAAGATGCTGGCGGCGAAGAACTTCCAGTCCGGCATGATGATGGTGCGTCAGCTCGAGTTCTCGCTGTTCGACTTCGAACTCCACGCCAGCCACGGTGACGGCCGTACGGTGCTGCAAGTGCTCGAAGGGGTGCGCGATGAAGTGTCGGTCATGCGCCCACCGGCCTATAACCGCTTCCCGAACAGCTTTGCGCACATCTTTGCGGGCGGTTACGCAGCAGGCTACTACAGCTACAAATGGGCTGAAGTGTTGTCGGCCGATGCCTTTTCGCGGTTCGAGGAAGAAGGCGTGTTCAATGCCGAAACGGGTCGGGCGTTCCGCGAAGCGGTGCTGGCTCGCGGCGGCTCGCGTGCGCCAATGGTGTTGTTCGTCGATTTTCGCGGCCGTGAGCCGTCCATTGACGCCTTGTTGCGCCACAGTGGCCTGGCCGAAGAAGCGGCAGCATGAGCGAGGACGCCGTGAACAAGACCAAGAAGCGCTTCATCGCTGGCGCGGTATGCCCGGCATGCAGTGAGGCCGACAAGCTGATGATGTGGAACGAAGACGGCGTGCCGCACCGCGAGTGTGTGGCGTGCGGTTTTACTGACACGCTCAATGAGCAGGGCTTGTCGGTGCCCAGCGAACTGGGCACGCGGGTCAACCAACAAGCGCCCAAGCCGGCAGCGGCGAAGGTGCAGACCGTGCAGTTCTTTCCCAATCCGAAGCTGAAGAAACCGGCCGATTGACCGCTGCACCGCTCGGGCGCAAGGCCCGGGCGGTGGGGCTGGTGGTAATTAAGCGCGACCTGCCCGCTCGCGCAGTCGCCCACGCTTGCCAGCTCCCATTATCAAGCAAGGTAAAGCGTGATGAGCAACCCGCTTCTGCAAGACGGCAACGTGCCCGTCAACTACCCCTCCATCACAGTCGAAAGCATGCAGGATGCGTTCGACCAGGTCCTTGAGCGGTATCCACAAGGCATCGAGCGCGTGATCAACAGCCAGCCATCAATGCCAACATGGGATGACCTGGTGTTGGCCATGGATGATCTGGACGCTCAGTTGTACGCAGTGCTTTATGGGGTAATGCCATTTCTGGGCAAAGGGCAGGCCTGGAGTGACCCTATCCTGGCGTTTCACATTGCTGCCAGCTCTGCGTTGGACTCAAGGTTTTGCAACGAGCAGCTTCAGTCGCTGTATGAACAGCTGGCGTACAGCGATATCGGCCGTAACCTCGATAGCCGCCAGCGGGCAACATTGCGCTGGCACGTGGAAAGGTTTCGCGTCAGTGGCGCTTCGCTGCCCAAGAGTGACAAGGCGCGGTTGCTCGACCTGCAACGCCAGATAACCGAGCTTGAAGAACGGTATCTGCTCAATCTCGATCATCCGGACGTGGTCGTCGATGACATCACTCAGCTGCGCGGTCTATCCCAACGCAGTCTCGACGAGTTGAACGAACGGGCAAGGCAGCGCGGCAGTAACGGGTGGTCCATACCCTGCGAAAGCTGGGCTACCGAGCGTGTGCTGGAAGAGGCCGAGCTAGGTGCTACCCGTGAGCAGGTGTACCGGGCTTTCCATGGACGTGGCGTCAATACCGGTTCGTCGCCAGATAATGGTCAGGTGCTGCAGCAACTGGCACTTCTGCGCCATGAACGAGCGACGCTGTTGGCGTTCTCCGATCACATGAACCTGAGCTTGGCGCGCAAAAGTGCAGGTTCACCACGCCAGGTTCGCGCATTCCTGCAAAGCTTGGCTGCTGGCATGAAACCCGTGGTGCTGCAGTGGCGTTCAGACTTTGAGCGTGACGCACAGAAATTGGGTCTGGATGACATGCAGCCCTGGGACCTACGCTTCGCCCAAAAGCAACTGCGAGACGCGGCCAAGATAATGTCGAAGGAGGCGCTGCGCGAATTTTTCCCGATGGCTGCCGTCATCGACGCGCTGATCCAGCTGGCCAGGCGGCTCTTTGGCCTGGAGTTGAGGGCCACCCCTGCCCCTGTATGGGCGCCCTCGGTGCTGGCCTTTGAGGCATTCCAGGACAACGCACGCATTGGCTTGCTCTATCTCGATGCTGTACAGCATGCCGGTAAGCAGGCAGATGCGGTGTTCACAACCTATGTGCGTAACCGCAGGGTCGACGCGGAAGGGATTTACCAGCAAGCGGTGGTGATGGTCTTCAGTGACGTGCCCGAAGGTAGCGCAGGCGCACAGCCATTGTTGGATCACCTCGCGCTGCGCAAGCTGTACCACGAGTTTGGCCATGCGTTACATCACCTTCTGGTGCGTACCGACAACCAGGTTCAGTCGGGCGTGATCGAACTCGGTACGGACGGGACGGAGCTATTTGGCAAGCTTTTCGAACGTTGGGTGTGGAACGCCGCCTATCTCGTCAGCATCTCCTCCCACCATTCGGACGGGCGTCAGATTGATAGGGAGCAGGTCGAGCGGTGCATCGCGCGCTATAAGCGCGAGGCCATTGGCGAAGCCGCGCTTGAGCTGAGCAAAGCCTTGTTCGACGTGGATCTGCACACGAAACCAGGTGACGGGAAAACCCCTCGCCAGCGATTCGCTCAATCGCGCGAACAGTGTGGTTATTGGCCCCTGCACGCCCATGAGCACCCAGCCCACGCCTTCGACCACCTGGCTACCGGGTATGACGCCGGCTATTACGCCTATCTCTGGGCAGATGTATGTGCCGTGGATATCTTTACCCGCTTCGAGCAAACGGGGTTACTTGATCGTGCGCTTGGACAGGTGCTGTTCGAGTCACTAATCGCCCCAGGGGCATCGCGCCCATTGCGTGAAGGGGTGAGACAGTTTCTAGGCCGTGAGACCAGCCTGCACCCTTACCTCCAGTGGCTTCAGGCTGCCGGATAATCGGGCTGGCAATTACCCGGCATGCCCTTTACTGTACATGCATACAGTAAAGGGTTTAGCCATGTCATATTCACCTCCTTTGAAGGGCCGCGGCACTGCGCATAATCCGCATAATCGCTTCGGCCACACCCACTCATCGTATGAGGATGATGGCTGGTACCAAGATGTGCCGATCACGCAAGGGACCGAAGTGCGGATCGAGACGGCCAAGACCGTGATCAGCCGCAATACCTCGCCCGACCTGCCCTTCGACCGGTCGATAAACCCTTATCGCGGTTGCGAGCACGGATGCATCTATTGCTATGCGCGCCCTTCCCACGCCTATTGGGACCTGTCGCCGGGTCTGGATTTCGAAACCAAGCTGATCGCCAAGACCAATGCGGCCGATGTGCTGGCGCAGCAGCTGAGCAAACCTGGGTACGTGTGTGCGCCGATCAACCTGGGGGCCAACACCGACCCTTATCAGCCGATAGAACGCGAACACTTGCTGACTCGGCGTTTGCTGGAGGTGCTGCTGAAGTTTCGACACCCAGTGACCATCGTCACCAAGGGCGCTTTGATTCTGCGTGACCTTGACCTGTTGACCGAAATGGCCAGCTTGCGCCTTGTGCGCGTAATGATCAGCCATACCACCCTTGATGCTGGCCTTAAGCGTGTGCTGGAGCCCCGTGCCGCTTCGCCTGCTGCGCGCTTGCGGGCCATACGCCTGCTGCGCGATGCGGGCGTACCCGTGGGCGTGCTGTGTTCGCCGATCATTCCCATGATCAACGACTGTGAACTGGAGCAGTTGCTGGGGTCGGCGCAAGAGGCCGGGGCGCAAAGCGCGGCCTACATGATGCTTCGCTTACCGCTGGAGGTGGCCCCTCTGTTCGAGCAGTGGTTGCACGATCACTATCCGCAGCGCGCAGCCCATGTGATGAGCCTGATTCGGCAAAGCCGGGGCGGAGCGCTTTATGACAGCCGCTTCGGTGTTCGTATGCGGGGTGAAGGTGTTTTTGCCCAGCTGCTTGCCCAGCGCTTCGCCAAGAGTGTCCGCAAATTAGGATTCCAGGAACGTGACGCCTTGCAACTGGACTGTTCGAAGTTTAATCCGCCTGGCGCCCAGCTTCAGTTGTTTTGAACCATGGAGCATGGCTCCTCAGATCCTGCGGTAGCGCTGTGCCTGCTTGGAGAAAATGCGCTGCCGCATTGAAACCCTAAAAAGCGCTCATCAGTGATTGTGAATGGACGTAGATTTATTGTTTGGAGCGAGCACGTCATTGAAGAGGTTAACGCGTTCAGCGAAGTAACCCGGTAATCGACAAAGCCACGATTGGCGAGGCTTTGAGGGCGCATTATCTTTTTGGGCAGAATAACGCGGGTGTCACTTGTGTAAGAAAATGCTTACGAGTATGTAAGCATATTGCAATTTCGCGGTCATGTAGTGCTCGGTTAACCTCGGACCTCACTCTGAACAGCGCTCAGTACACGGTTGAAGTTGAAAAGCTAGCTCATCAAAAGAGCCCTTCAGAAATAAGCCGACCTCCAACGCTCTGCTGACCGCCACAACATTGGCGACGGAGATAACAAGGTTTGGCCAGCCAGCAGGCTTTACATGACCATCAGGGAAGATATGCATAATACAGACGATTTGGATGCAGCCACCGGACCTGCAGCGTTTCAGTCTCCCTACCTCTGCCGATCTCATTGGCGGCCTTGCTTACTGGCCCTGCTTGCCTATGGCGCATTTACCGTCGTGTCGGCCATGTCATCAACCGCTCAAGCTACGGAGCTTGCCATGCAAGATAATCCAAACCACTACCAATCCTATCAACCAGGTATGAAACTTCCGGAGGGTGTGTTCCCACCCATGCCGGGTTACACCCACGAGGACTTGATCGGCGCTGCTACAACGCGTGCCCAAGCAGTGTTGAGCAACAGGGGTATCGAGCCAGCGCTTGTCCGTGAATCGTTGATTGGTCTGGCCGACCAGCTTAACCGGGTGTTTGAAGCCCAAAATGTCGAGTATCAGATATCGACGTGGTACCAGAAGCCCTATGCGAACAGCGCGGACCGTGGCAAGAGCGTTGCCGACATGGCCGAGCACTTCGGTGCGCTTGCTGTTCGCGCTGCTACCGAGTCCCTTAGAGGCTCGCCGCTATTGGACAAAGACCGTGACCTACTCGGCGACTACATTGAAAGCGCAGGAAATGGTGTGCACGATCTGATAGCTGGATTGGAAAAGTCGGGCAGTGATTCAGTGGGCAAATGACCCAGTGCCTACTAGTGCTTCAAATAATCTCTGCCGCATGTCGTGCGAATAATGAAAGTCTGGCCAAGATGCGAATGCTACGACCTCGTCTTCGATCAAGGACACACCATAGGCACGCTTATTCCGGGCGCTTGGGCCTAGCCTTGGCTGCCAGCCTACTAGCGGTACTCGCCAACTCCCCTGTTTACGCCAAGGAGTCAAACATGGCTGACAAAAATTACACCTATCACTCGTACACGCCTGGTATGAAGCTCCCCGAAGGTGTTTTTCCACCCATGCAGGGATACACCCATGGTGCCTTGATAACGGCGGCTCAGGCGCGCGTTGAGACTTACCTGAAAGCCCATAACATCGACCCCGTCGTGATTCAAAGGTCACTGGATGCGCTGGCAACGAGCATGCGTGAAAAATTCGAGCGCGAGGGCGCTGAATACCAAGTATCCAGTTGGTATCAGAGGTCGTATGACGATCCGGCGGCGCGTGCCCGGAGTGTGGCAGCGATGAGTGAAGAGTACGGCTCGGCAACAGTTGAAGCGGCTGCTGAGTCCTTGGAAGGCTCCCCATTGCTGCACCAAGGCAGGGATTTCTACAAAGGCTACATCGCAGCTGCGGGCGAGGCCGTTCGTGATTTGATTCTGACATTGAACGACCGGAAGGCTTGATCGGGCATCGAGGCGTGGTCCCCTTCGAGCACCCAGTGCACTACAGCTGTGCGAAATGCAACCCGGAAGGCGCACTGCCTCCCGCCTCGACAGCCTACGTTTTGCCACGCGCTGGGGGACTACCCCCAGCCTCACTAATCCGAGCAAATAATTGCAGTCATGGTACTTGGCAATTGATGCTTTTTTGCTACTATTGAAGCACCCTCCTGATCATCTGGAACGCCCGTTCTAGAGCCTCCGAATTAAGTTTCAGTTAAGTTTTCCCGGCTAGCGTAGGAAATCAGTCCACACCGACTGTGATTTATGCTCAATGCCTGTCATCTAAATCCCAGCATTGCCAGAATCTTTCACCGGTAAAATGGATTTGCCTACTCACCGTCAAGAGGATGAATCATGCCCGTAAAGGACCCATCCAAGGTCGTGCCGCAGGTCCCTGCGGAAAGCGCCGACGCCGCCCTGAAGCACATTGTCGACGGCTTCCTGCGCTTTCATCATGACGTTTTTCCTGAGCAGCAAGAGCTGTTCAAGAAGCTCGCCACGGCGCAAACGCCGCGCGCCATGTTCATTACCTGCGCCGACTCGCGCATCGTGCCGGAGCTGATCACGCAAAGCTCGCCGGGCGATCTGTTCGTCACCCGCAACGTCGGTAACGTGGTCCCCCCTTATGGACAGATGAACGGCGGCGTTTCCAGCGCCATCGAGTACGCCGTCATGGCGTTGAAAGTGCATCACATCATTGTTTGTGGCCACTCCGACTGCGGCGCCATGCGCGCCGTGCTCAACCCGCAGTCGCTGGCCAAGATGCCGACCGTCAGCGCATGGCTGCGTCATGCCGAAGTCGCCCGCACCGTGGTAGAGAACAACTGCTCGTGCGAAACCGAGCATGAAAACATGCAGGTGCTGACCAAGGAAAACGTCATCGCCCAGTTGCATCACCTGCGTACGCACCCCTCCGTCGCCTCGCGTCTTGCCGCCGGCGAGCTGTATATCCATGGCTGGGTGTACGACATCGAGACCAGCAAGATTGAAGCCTACGACGCCTTGAGCGACAGCTTCCTGCCGTTGTCGGCAGACCAGCCAGTGCCCTGTGCCACGCCGAGAGGCCGCTACTAAGCGACCCGACCACCGCTGAACCTTGATGGCCGGCTACACCCTGCTGGGGTGTGGCGTGGCCGTCTGCTGCCCTGAATTCCCTGACTGGTGTGCCGGCTGCTGCGCTGGCGGCCTGCTGCTGCGCGCCTGTCGGGGCTAAACGTGCCCACGGCCAGAGGAATGGCCGTGCGATAGAGAAAGGAGTAATACGGTGAACATTACACAGCTGAAAGCGGCCCTGCCGCGTGAGTTGCTGGCCTCGGTAGTGGTCTTTCTGGTGGCCCTGCCCTTGTGCATGGGCATTGCGATCGCCTCCGGTATGCCGCCTGCCAAGGGGTTGATCACCGGTATCATCGGCGGCATTGTCGTCGGTTTCCTCGCCGGCTCCCCGTTGCAGGTCAGCGGACCGGCAGCTGGGCTGGCGGTGCTGGTCTTCGAACTGGTGCGCCAGCACGGCATGGCCATGCTCGGGCCGATTCTGCTTCTGGCAGGGTTGCTGCAGTTGCTGGCCGGGCGCCTGCGCCTGGGCTGCTGGTTCCGAGTGACGGCGCCGGCGGTGGTGTACGGCATGCTGGCGGGTATCGGGGTACTGATCGTGCTGTCGCAAGTCCATGTGATGTTCGACACCGCGCCTCAACCGTCGGGCATGCAGAACCTGCTGGCGTTCCCGGCAACCGTCGCTGGGGCGTTGCCGCTGGAAAGCGCAGGCATGGGTTGGCAGGCCGGTGCATTGGGGTTGGGCACCATGCTCATCATGTGGGGCTGGGAGCGATTGCGGCCACAACGCTTGCGCTTCATTCCGGGAGCATTGCTGGGCGTGACAGCCATGACTGCCATCAGCCTGTGGCTGGCGCTGCCGGTGAACCGCGTAGAGGTACCGGCGGACTTGTCCGAGGCCATCGACTGGATTCGCTTCGATGACCTGATGAAACTGACTGACCCTGGCCTGCTGGTGGCGGCCTTTGCACTGGCATTCATCGCCAGCGCCGAAACCTTGTTGTCTGCCGCAGCGGTGGACCGCATGCACAGTGGCCAGCGTTCGGATTACGACCGGGAACTGTCGGCCCAAGGCATCGGCAACATGCTGTGCGGGATACTGGGCGCGCTGCCCATGACCGGCGTGATCGTGCGTAGCTCGGCCAACGTCCAGGCCGGCGCACAAACCCGGGCTTCGGCGATTCTGCATGGTGTGTGGCTGCTGGCGTTCGTGGTGGTGCTCAGCAGCATTCTGCAGCAGATTCCGATTGCAAGCCTGGCCGGGGTGCTGGTGTTTACCGGGATAAAACTGGTCGACCTCAAAGCCTTCCGGGGCCTTGGGCGCTATGGCCGGATGCCGATGTTCACCTATGCGGCCACCGCCCTGGCGATCATCTTCACCGACCTGCTCACGGGCGTCTTGTTGGGCTTTGCCCTGACGTTGCTCAAGCTCGCCTTCAAGGCCGCACGCCTCAAGATCAACCTGGTGGACCTGCCCAAGGCCGGGCACATGGAACTTCGCCTGAGCGGCGCGGCAACCTTTCTCAAGGTGCCGGCGCTGACCAAGGTGCTCGACGGCGTACCCGCCGGCACCACGTTGCATGTGCCGCTGGGCAATCTCAGCTATATCGACCACGCGTGTCTGGAATTGCTCGAAGACTGGAGCCGCAGCAATGCGGCCAGTGGTTCCAAGCTTCGAGTCGAGCACAAGCGCTTGAAACGACGGGTGGAAGGACGGTTACGCACCACGTCCGGCGTGGGCGCCTGACCTCGGGCTATGGCCCAGGCTGGCCATCGCACGATTGGCCAGCCCGGCCATGCTCAGGCCGGCTGGCCGAGCTCCACGCCCAGCTGACGTGACAGGCAGGGCCAACGCTTCCAGGCCGCGCCGGTTTCGGGGCTGCTCAGTTTTTCACGGTAGGCTTCCACAGATTCTGCGGCGAAGCTCTCGTCGTCGAGCATTTCATCGACCGAGTGGTGCACCACTTCATCGAGCTGATTGGCAAACGCCTCGCCGATCAGCTGGTGAGCGATCAGGTTGGCAACGGTGGTATCGACGGGGATGAGTGGCTGCTGGAAGTGCCGGATATACAGGTCGTTGACCTCCTCCACCAGGCGATGGGCCAGGTAGGCCTCGTCCAGCAGGCAGTCCAGGCCGACATGCCCTTGCATAACGCTAGGCGGCTGCAGGAAGTAGGCCTCGGCAATCTTCAGTACGGGCTTGATCTGCGACTCGATACCGGCTTCACGCGCCACCTCGTGGGCCGCTTCAAGCAGTTCCGGCACTTGATCGATGTAGGCACCCACAAAGCGCGCCAACGTGTCCTGAGCACCCTGCTCCGGCAATTGGATGGAAGGGTGCAGGTGCGGCAGTTGCAGCGCGAGGCGTTTTTTCAGCTGGCCGGTCTGGCCTTCATGTTGGTGGGCTTGATTCACCTGCTCGCGTACAGCAGCGATGTTCATGACAACTCCAAGGACAAATCGTTTCAAACGGAAGACACTAACTTAGCTGGATATTCAATTAAGTTAAGATCCATTTGTTATAAACGGATCCGATGCCTGTCGTATCCAGCATATATGGCGCTTCCTGCGTGACTGTTCCCCTTCAATTACACCGATTTAGAGCCATTGGGCTGTTGATGAAGTTCATTTCATGAAAACCGGGTGCACAATGCTAATCGTCCCGCACAGCCCATTAAGACCAATGCAAACCGTGGCGCCGCGCCGCATGCGTAGCACGCCGGCATGGCGTACCCTAGCGCCTACCTTGTGCGCTGTTCATTGCAGTTATCGTCGACCTCAACCTGTTATCGAGCCCATGACCCGAACCCAGAAAGCCGTCTTCCTCATCGCTGCCCTGATCGTCGTGATCATGGGCCTGATCCTCAACAATGTGCTCAACGCCAAGCGCCCACCGAGCGCTACCGAGCTCATCGATGCCGGCATCATCCTGCTGCCGCAAAGCCGGACGGTGGCTGACGTGACCATGACCAACCAGAACGGCCAGCCGGTGCAGCTGGATGAGTTGAAAGGCAAGTGGTCGCTGCTGTTCTTTGGCTATACCTACTGTCCGGACATCTGCCCCACCACATTGGCGCAGCTGCGACAGGTAAAGAGTGAACTGCCCAAGCAGGCGCTGGACCGCTTGCAGGTGGTGTTGGTGAGCGTGGACCCCAACCGCGACACGCCGAGCCAGCTCAAGCAATACCTGGGTTACTTCGACAAGGACTTCGTGGGGTTGGCCGGTTCCGTGGAAGATACCCAGAAGCTGGCCAATGCGCTTAGCATCCCCTTCATCCCTGCCGACACCAGCAAGCCCGGTTACACCGTGGACCACAGTGGCAACCTGGCAATCGTCGGCCCGGACGGCCGTCAGCGTGGCTTCATTCGTGCGCCGTTCGACAGCAAGAAGTTGGTGGCCCGCCTGCCCGGTCTGGTCCGGGGCGACTGAGCATCTGTCAGGGCCCTGCGCGGGACCTGGCCTCTGGAGCGATAGCACAGGCGCATGACCCCCGTGCTTGCGTCACGCTCCAAATGGCAACCTCACCCTGGGCCGCTTGGCGACCCAGGGTGCAGGCTCAGAACGCGGGTACTACAGCGCCTTTGTATTTCTCGGTGATGAACTGCTTCACCTCGGGCGAATGCAGGGCGGCTGCCAGCTTCTTCATGTCTTCACTGTCCTTGTTGTCCGGACGCGCGACGAGGATATTCACGTAAGGCGAATCGCTGCCCTCAATGGCCAGCGCATCCTTTTCCGGGTTCAACTTGGCTTCCAGCGCATAGTTGGTGTTGATCAGGGCGGCATCGACCTGGGTCAGCACGCGCGGGATGGTGGCCGCTTCTAGTTCGCGGAACTTGATGTTCTTCGGGTTCTCGGCAACGTCTTTCACGGTGGAGAGGATGTTGCTGTTGTCCTTGAGCTTGATGACGCCGGCCTTGTCCAGCAGCAGCAGGGCACGGCCACCGTTGGTGGCATCGTTGGGGATGACCACGGTAGCGCCGGATGGGAGTTCGTCGAGCTTCTTGATCTTGGTGGAATAAACGCCCAGCGGTTCGATGTGCACGCCAGTCACGTTCACCAGATCGGTACCCTTGGCCTTGTTGAACTCATCGAGGTAAGGCTGGTGCTGGAAGAAGTTGGCGTCGAGGCGCTTTTCCGCCACCTGCACGTTTGGCTGGATGTAGTCGGTGAATTCCTTCACCTTCAGCTCTACCCCTTCCTTGGCCAGCAGCGGCTTGACCACGTTGAGGATCTCGGCGTGGGGTACCGGCGTAGCAGCGACGGTCAGGGTATCGGCCTGGGCCGAGAAGGCCGCGATGGCGGCAGCGACAGCAAGCAGCTTCTTCATTGATCACTCCTTGTGAGGGCCGCGACGGCCCCCGAACGGGTCGGCCGAGCCGACCCCATTGGGGTTACTTACGGGAAAAATGCACAACCAGCCGGTCGCCGACACTTTGCAGGACCTGCACCAGCACCAGCAACAGCACCACGGTCACGACCATGACGTCAGTCTGGAAACGCTGGTAGCCGAAACGAATCGCCAGGTCCCCCAGACCACCCGCACCCACGACACCGGCCATCGCGGTATAGGAAACCAGCGTGATGGCCGTGACGGTGATCGCGGCGAAGATCCCTGGCCGGGCCTCGGGCAACAGGGCGCTGGTGATGATCTGGCGCGTGGTGGCACCCATGGACTGTGTGGCTTCGATGATGCCGCGATCCACTTCGCGCAGAGCGGTTTCGACCAGGCGGGCGAAGAATGGCGTGGCACCCACTACCAAGGGCGGAATCGCACCCGCCACGCCCAGCGACGTGCCGGTGATCAGCACGGTGATGGGGATCATCACGATCAACAGGATGATGAACGGCAGCGAACGCAGCACGTTGACCACTAGCGACAGCAAGGCGTACACGCCCTTTTGTTCGAACATCTGGCGCGGACCGCACAGAAACAGCAGCACGCCCAGCGGTAGGCCCAGCAGCACGGTGAAGAACAGCGAGCCGAACAGCATGATCAGGGTATCGACGGTTGCCAGCCAGATTTCGGCCCAGTCGACGTTGGCAAAGAAACTCAAGGCGTCCATCAACGCAGTACCTCCATATGAACATCCGCGGCCTTGAAGCGGGCAAAGGCCGCTTGCATGTCGCCGCCGATCAGGGCAAGCGTGAGCTGACCGTAGGGGACGTCCTTGATGCGATCGATACGCCCGGCAAGGATGCTGTAGTCCACGCCGGTCTCACGGGCAACGGTACCCAGCAGCGGCGCGTAGGTGGCTTCGCCCTGGAAGGTCAGGCGTACGATGCGGCCTGGCACATGGGCGAAGTCGTCGCGCTGTTCGCCTTCATCGACGTGATCGTCTTCCTGCACGAAGCGCTTGGTGGTGGGGTGCTGCGGGTGCAGGAACACATCCGCCACCGAGCCTTGCTCGACGATCTGACCGGCGTCCATCACTGCTACCCGGTCGCAGACGCGGCGGATCACGTCCATTTCGTGGGTAATCAGCACGATGGTGAGTTTCAGCTCCCGGTTGATCTCGGCCAGTAGCTGCAGTACCGAGGCGGTGGTCTGCGGGTCCAGGGCGCTGGTCGCCTCATCACACAACAGGATCTTCGGGTTGGTCGACAAGGCACGGGCAATGCCGACGCGCTGCTTCTGACCGCCCGACAACTGTGCAGGGTACTTGCGAGCATGGTCCGACAGACCGACCCGGGCCAGAAGCTCGACCACGCGTTTGTCAATCTCGGCGCGCGACAATTGGCCAGCAAGGGTGAGCGGCAGAGCGACGTTGTCTGCAACGGTCTTGGAAGCCAGCAGGTTGAAATGCTGGAAAATCATGCCGACCTGTTGGCGAAAGCCGCGCAATTGGGTGGCATTGAATGCGGTCACTTCTTCACCGTCGACAATGATCTTGCCGCCGGAAGGCTCTTCCAGGCGATTGATCAGGCGCAGCATGGTGCTCTTGCCGGCCCCGGAATGGCCGATCAGGCCGAACACCTGGCCATCCTCGATCGTCAGGGTCGTGGGATTCAGTGCGGGAATTTCTCTACCGGCAACGCGGTAAGTCTTGTGTACCTGTTGGAACTCGATCACGTAGCGAACCTTGTGGGGCGCATGGAAATTGATTCAGCGGTGGGCTGGGGGCCGCATTTTAGCCTTTTATAACCGCTGTTCTTAGCATTTATTTTGCTTCTGACCAATCTGAACGCTATATGGCGACAGCTGGTCATCCCGATGGAACGCTCGCGCCTCTGCCCGAGTCACTAGCTGGACAAGCCCGATCGGGCGCCTGAAGACTGATGAGGAAAGCCAACCATGCCCAGCAAGAACAAGGATGCGCCGAAGCACAGCGAGGCCGCAGGTACCCAGACCCCGGATCGGGCCAATACCAATGCCAAGCTGCAGAGCCTGGAAGCAGACCGCAGCGATGCCACCGGGCAGGCGCTGCGCACCAACCAGGGTGTGCGCATCTCGGACAACCAGAACACCTTGAAGGCCGGCGACCGCGGCCCCTCGCTGCTTGAAGACTTCATCATGCGCGAGAAGATCACCCATTTTGACCATGAGCGCATCCCGGAGCGTATCGTCCACGCACGAGGCACCGGTGCCCACGGTTATTTCCAGAGCTATGGCTGCCACGCCGAACTGACCAAGGCCGGCTTCCTGCAAGACCCGGAAAAGATCACCCCGGTATTCGTACGCTTCTCCACCGTACAGGGGCCGCGCGGCTCTGGTGACACGGTACGTGACGTGCGCGGCTTTGCCGTGAAGTTCTACACCGATGAAGGCAACTTCGACCTGGTCGGCAACAACATGCCGGTGTTCTTCATCCAAGACGCGATCAAGTTCCCGGACTTCGTACACGCCGTCAAGCCCGAGCCGCACAATGAGATCCCTACCGGCGGTTCGGCTCACGACACCTTCTGGGACTTCGTCTCGCTGGTGCCTGAATCGGCGCACATGGTCGTCTGGGCCATGTCCGACCGTGCCATTCCGCGCAGCCTGCGCATGATGGAAGGCTTCGGCGTGCACACCTTCCGCCTGGTCAACGCCGAAGGCGTGGCCCACTTCGTCAAGTTCCACTGGAAGCCCAGCGAGGGCGTGCACTCCGTACTGTGGGACGAGGCGCAAAAGCTGGCGGGCAAGGACACCGACTATCACCGTCGTGACCTGTGGGAAGCCATCGAAACCGGCGATTACCCGGAATGGGAACTGGGCGTGCAGATCGTGCCTGAGGCCGACGAGCACAAGTTCGACTTCGACCTGCTGGACCCGACCAAGATCATCCCCGAAGAGCTGGTACCGGTCACGCCACTGGGCAAGATGGTGCTCAACCGCAACCCGGACAACTTCTTCTCCGAGGTCGAGCAGATTGCATTCTGCCCAGGCCACATCGTGCCGGGCATCGACTTTACCAATGACCCGTTGCTGCAAGGTCGCCTGTTCTCCTACACCGATACCCAGATCAGCCGCCTGGGTGGCCCGAACTTCCACCAGATCCCGATCAATCGCCCGGTCGCGCCGAACCACAACAACCAGCGCGACGCGATGCACCAGCATATCGTGCACAAGGGCCGCGCCGCCTACGAGCCCAACTCCATCGATGGTGGCTGGCCGAAGGAAACCCCGCCCGGCCCCCGCGATGGCGGTTTCGAGACCTATCAGGAACGCGTCGATGCGCACAAGATTCGCCAGCGCAGCGATTCGTTCGGTGACCACTTCTCCCAGGCGCGCCTGTTCTTCCAGAGCATGAGCCCGACCGAACAGCAGCACATCATCAAGGCCTACAGCTTCGAATTGGGCAAGGTCGAGCGTGAGCACATCCGCGCCCGCCAGGTGAATGAAATTCTCGCCAACATCGACCTGAAGCTGGCAGCCGCCGTGGCCGAAAACCTAGGCCTGCCAGCCCCTAAAGCCGGTACCGTCAAGGTCAAGGGCAGCCAGCTGGCCGAATCGCCAGCCTTAAGCCAGATGAACCACCCGGGCAAGGTTGGGATCAAGGGTCGCAAGATCGCTGTACTGATCGCCAACGGCGTAGATGCTGCCAGTGTCGACAAGATGGTCAAGGCTCTGGAAGCGCAGAGTGCTCGCCCCATGCTGCTGGGCCCGACCTCCGCGCCTGTGAAGGCCGCCGACGGTACGCAACTGCCGGTGGATGCATCGATGGAAGGTATGCCGTCGATCATGTTCGATGGCATCGTCGTACCCGCTGGCAAGGCGTCCACCGATGCCATGGCGGCCAGTGGCCTGGCCAAGCACTTCCTGCTTGAGGGCTACAAGCACCTCAAGGCGATGGTGCTGACTCAGGAACTGCTGGCAACGTTGGGTCTGAAGGAAGACAAAGGTCTGCTGACCGGCGACGACCAGAAGGCCATGGACGCGTTCGTCAAGGCAGTGGAAGGGCATCGCGTGTGGGAGCGTGAAGCGGCTGCCGAAGCGGTTCCTGCTTAAATCCCGGTGTATCAGGGGCTGCCTCGCAGCCCCTGTTCACTGGCTTAGCGCTGGTGGGGAACCAGCACCACCTGAGCAGGCAGCGCGCGCTGGATATCGTGCTTCTGTTTCAGCTCGAAGGTGCTGTCGATCTTGCGAACACGCTTGGCCAATAATTTCTTCAGCCACGGCGCATCCGCGCTGCGTGGCACCTGGAACACCACATCGCAACCATAGTTGACCACGTCGGCGGCAATGTCATCGAGTTGCTGGCGCATGGCTTGGATGTTGGTGGTTTCCAACGCAATGACCGTGCTGGGCGCACTGGGGTCGATCACTCGAGCCCTGGGCTTGGCTTCGGCAGCCTTGAGTGCGGCTTCGGCCTTGGCCAGCTCGGCCTTGCGCGCTTGTGAAACGGCATCACCGCCAGTAACCGCCGGAGCCTGTGGCATGAGTGCGCGCGCGCGCGCCAAGGCTGTGACCGCCGCGTTCACGTCACCCTTCTGCAGCATGATCTGACTGCGTTGCAGGTAAGCTTCGGCCAGCTCGCGCTGGTATTGTTCGATGCGGCCGTCGCCAGGCGACTGCGCTTGCAGGGAGACCAGTTGGTCTTCTGCGGTGGCCAGCTCGTTGCTGGCGATATTTTGTTGCAATTGCTGCCATGCATCAGGCTGGGCAGGCGTGTTGGCCTGTTCGACCGGTGCTTGGGAGCACGCGGCGAGGAACAGGGAAAATACGCCAACAAGCAGACAACGGGAGGCAAACGGCTTCATTCCTGCGGCTCTCTATTTGCGCAAAAAGCGAGCAAGTCTACACCCAGGTGCGCACGCTCGAAAACTGGTCTTACAGACCCTTAACTGCGCCGAAGGTTGCAAGGCAGGCCTTGTAAGCCTTTCGCTCACCGTTTGGGCAGGGCCAGACTCAGCAAGAATAGCACCGCAGCGCACACCACAATGGATGGGCCGGCAGGGGTGTCCTTGAACCATGACAAAGCCAGCCCGCCGCAGACCGCGACTACGCCTATGACGCTGGCGCCTACGGCCATCTGCTCCGGAGAGCGCGCATGCCGCTGTGCGCCTGCCGCCGGAATGATCAATAAAGAAGTGATCAGCAAGACGCCGACGATCTTCATGGCCACCGCAATGACCACGGCAATGAGCAGCATCAGCGCCATGCGCAAGGTTGCAACCGGTAGCCCTTCGACCGTTGCCAGTTCTTCGTGGACGGTGACGGCGAGCAAAGGGCGCCACAAGACGGCGATCAGTACGAGTACCAGGGCGCTACCGCCCAAGATCCAGGCAAGATCGGTCGGGCTGATGGCCAGCAGATCCCCGAACAGGTAAGCCATCAGGTCGATGCGCACGTCGTGCATGAAGCTCAGCACCACCAGACCCAAGGACAAGGTACTGGGCGCCAGGATGCCCAGTAGCGTGTCGGATGCCAGAGGCTGGCGTTGCTGCAAGGTCACCAGCAGAATCGCCAGCAACAGGCAGCCCACGGTGACGGCCAACGTGGGGCTGACATCCAGCACGAAGCCCAGGGCCACGCCCAGCAAGGCGGCATGGGACAGGGTGTCGCCAAAATAGGCCATGCGCCGCCAGACGACGAACGAGCCAAGAGGGCCAGCTACCAGCGCGAGGGACAGACCAGCGAGCAGGGCGTAGAGAAGAAAATCAGCCATGCTTGCAGTGCGCTCCGTGGACATGGGGGGATGGGGCGACCACCGAACCGTGCAGGTCGTGGCTGTGGTCATGATGATGGTGATAAATGGCCAGGCTCGGTGCGGTCTGGCCGAACAGTTCGACGAATGCCGGGTCACCGCTGACCTGCTCGGGATGACCGGAGCAGCACACATGGCGGTTCAGGCACACCACCTGGTCGGTCGCACTCATGACCAGATGCAGGTCGTGGGAAACCATCAACACGCCGCAACCCAGGCGGTCACGCAGTCGGGTGATGAGGTTGTAAAGCTCGGTCTGCCCTACCACGTCAACGCCTTGGACCGGCTCGTCCAGCACCAGCAACTGCGGCTCTCGCAGCAGTGCACGGGCCAGCAGCACGCGTTGCATTTCACCCCCGGACACAGTCTGGATCGGGCTGTCGATCACGTGCTCGGCGCCGACCTGCTGAAGCGCTGACAGGGCCGCCACGCGATCCACGCCGGGCACCAGTCGCAGAAAGCGCAGCACCGACAATGGCAGCGTGGCGTCGACCTGGATTTTTTGCGGCATGTAGCCAATGCGCAGCCGGGGTTTGCGCCATACCGAGCCGCGGTGTGGCTTTAGCAGCCCCAGCACGGCGCGGACCAATGTGGTCTTGCCCGCCCCATTGGGCCCGATCAGGGTGACGATCTGGCCCGGCGCGACTGCCAGGTCAATGCTGTCGAGCACGGCCTCGCCGCCATAGGTGACGCCGACCTGCTCCAGCCGGATCAGCGCGTCGCTCATGCCGCGTCCTTGCAGTTGCTGCACACGCCCACGACTTCGACGGTCTGGTTCTCGACCGTAAAACCCACGTGCCTGGCGCTGCCGACGATGGCATCGCTGATACTCGCCTGCTCCAGTTCAATGGCGATATGGCACAGCCGGCAAATCAGAAACTGCCCCTGGTGCGAATGCTCGGGATGGCTACAACCGATGAAGGCGTTCAGCGAGGCGATGCGGTGCACGAGGCCGTTTTCCAGGAGGAAGTCCAGCGCGCGGTACACCGTGGGCGGCGCCGCGCGACGACCATCCTGTTCGCTGAGCACCGCCAGGATGTCGTAGGCGCCCAGCGGTTTGTGGCTCTGCCACACCAGCTCCAGTACCCGGCGACGCAGCGCCGTCAGGCGCAGACCCTGACGGGCGCACAAGGCGTCGGCTTCGGCCAGGGCGCTGTGCACGCAATGGGAATGGTCATGGGGACGGTTGGCCAGCGGCGTAATGGACATGGGCAGCGACGATTCTGGATGGAGACGTTATTATGTTACCTGTTTCTGACGATTCGAGTACCTACCGTGGCCCGATTCCTTACCCTGTTTGTCGCTTTCATCGCATTTTCCGCCCACGCCGACGTGCGTGTGCTGACCAGCATCAAGCCACTGCAACAGATCGCCGCTGCTGTGCAGGACGGTGTCGGCAGCCCTGAAGTGCTGTTGCCGCCAGGCGCCTCGCCTCATCATTACGCATTGCGTCCCTCGGACGTGCGCAGGGTCGCGGATGCGGATTTGCTGTACTGGATCGGCCCGGACATGGAAGGCTTCCTGCCAAGGGTGCTGGGTAACCGCAGCAAGCCGACCGTCGCGGTACAGTCGCTGCCGGGCATGAAGCTGCGTCACTTCGGTGAAGACAGCCATTCCCATGACGAAGACCATGACGACCATGACCATGACCACCGCCCGGGCAGCCTCGATGCGCACTTGTGGTTGTCTTCGGTGAACGCCCGGGTGATCGCTGGAAAGATGGCCGCCGATCTCGCCAGCGCGGACCCTGCCAATGCCGACCGCTACAAGCGTAACCTGGCGGCGTTCACCCAACGCCTGGACGCGCTCGACGCCCGTATCAAGGCACGGGTAGCAGGCGTGGCCGGCAAGCCGTACTTCGTGTTCCACGAGGCCTTCGATTATTTCGAAGCTGAATATGGCCTCAAGCACACTGGCGTGTTCAGTGTGGCCTCCGAAGTGCAGCCCGGCGCTCAACACGTGGCCGCCATGCGCAAGCGGCTGCAGGAAGTGGGCAAGACGTGTGTCTTCAGCGAGCCGCCCTTGCGCCCTCGGCTGGCCGAAACCCTGACAGCCGGTTTGCCGGTGCGCCTGGCCGAGCTCGATGCCCTTGGCGGCACCGATCCGGTAAATGCACAAGGCTACGAGCGCTTGCTCGACAAGCTAGGAAGCGACCTGGCGAGCTGCCTGGAGCAGTTGTAATGGTATGAGGTGGCGGCATGCCTGGGTTGAGCGCCGCCTGGGCAGCGCCTGATTCCCATGGGCAGACGCAGGGCCTGCCGACAGGGTTCGGGTCAGAGGGCGAACGGCAGCTTCACGGCCACCTGCTGGCGCTGCGCCAGGCGCACTTCGAATTCGCTTGGGTCGTGGATCATCACGTCCATGCCGGCGAAGGACTCTGCCGCGATCAGGCGAGACAGCCAGAACCGCACGCAGGCAACGCGCAACATCTGCGGCCAGAGTTCAGCTTCGGCTGCCGTGAATGGCCGCAATGCGGCGTAGGCGGCAAGCAAAGCCTGGGCGCGGGGTACATCGATGCCGGCCTGTGCATCCAGGCACCAGTCGTTCAGGGTAATGGCAATGTCGTACAGCATCGGCCCCGAGCAGGCATTGTAGAAGTCGATGACCCCAGACAAGTGGGTGCCTTCGAACATCACGTTGTCGCGGAACAGGTCGGCATGCAGGTTGGCCCGGGGCAATGCCAGGATCTGCGCCTGGTAGGCGGCGATTTCATCCAGCGCCGGTTGCAGCAGGCTGGCCTGCTCGGCGTTCAGGCGCGGCAGCAGTTCGGCCCCGGCGGCCAGCATCCACTCAAGGCCTCGGTCCGTGCGGCGCTCGATGATGTGTTCGTGGGTGGCCAGGTGAATGTGTGCCAGCAGTTCACCGACCTGGGCACAATGCTGGGCATTGGGCGCCTTGATATGTTTGCCCGAGAGCCTGGGTTGCAGCAGCGCCGGCTTGCCGCACAGTTCGCGCAGGCCATGGCCGTTACGGTCACGAATGGCGTAGGGCACTGGCATCCGGGCCGTGTGCAGGGTATCGAGCAACTCGATGAAGAACGGCATGTCCTCGCTGGGCCCACGCTCGATCAGCGTCAGCACGAACTCCCCCTGTTCGAGGCTGACGAAGAAATTGCTGTTCTCGGTGCCGGCGGCGATACCCTGGAAATCGAGCAGACGACCCAGCTCGTAAGGTGCCAGAAAGGTTTCCAGCTCAGGCCGGGTCACGGGGGTGAAGACTGACATGATGAAAGATTGCCCATGCGGGCACTTCTGGCCGAAGTGCCGGGTTGATGTGAACGGTGCGCGTCAGATTACCACTCGAAGATCTTCCAGGACGGAATCAGCATGTCCGGCTGGTCGGAACGAATGAAATTGCCATCGGAGCCATCGGCGCGTACCAGAAAGTAAGGCTTGCCATGTTTGGGCGTGATCTTGATCGCATACAGGAAGCCGTTTTGGCGATATTCCTGGATGGTCTTGTCGCCTTCCGTGCGAATGGTCACCTCGGGATCGGCCGAGGGCGCGTCATCCGCCGCCAAGGTGACGACGGGCAGACCTGCCATTAGGCAGAGCAGTAACAGGCGATTGAGTGTACGCATGATAACCTAGTCCCTTTGTCGTCAATGATTCTGGCTATTCTAGCGCCGGACCCGTCGAAAAGGTTGATTCTGCTCATGAGCCAAGCGCCCCTCGTCCTCGTGGACGGTTCCTCCTACCTTTATCGCGCCTTCCATGCCCTGCCCCCGCTGACCACGTCCAAGGGTATGCCGACCGGTGCGGTGAAGGGTGTGCTCAACATGCTCAAGAGCCTGCGCAGGCAGTACCCGGACAGCTTGTTCGCCGTGGTGTTCGACGCCAAGGGCGGCACGTTCCGCGACACCCTGTTCGCCGACTACAAGGCCAACCGCCCCAGCATGCCGGACGATCTGCGGGTGCAGATCGAGCCGCTGCATGCCAGCGTCAAGGCCATGGGCTACCCACTGTTGTGCGTCGAAGGCGTCGAGGCTGACGATGTCATCGGTACCTTGGCCCGTAGCAGCGCGGCGCTGAACCGCCCGGTCATCATTTCTACCGGCGACAAGGACATGGCGCAGCTGGTCGACGGGCACATTACCCTGGTCAATACCATGACCGGTAGCGTGCTGGACGTGGCTGGCGTGCACGAGAAATTTGGGGTCGGCCCCGAGCACATCATCGACTTCCTGGCGCTGATGGGCGACAAGGTCGATAACATCCCAGGTGTGCCAGGCGTGGGCGAAAAGACTGCCGTCGGGCTGTTGACCGGGATCGGCGGGGGGCTCAGCGACCTGTACGCGAACCTGGACAAGGTGCCTGCGCTGCCTATCCGTGGCGCCAAGAGCCTGCCCGCCAAGCTTGAAGAGCACCGGGATGCGGCTTTCATGTCCTACGAGCTGGCTACCATCAAGATCGACGTGCCGCTGGACATCGAAGTCGATGCACTGGTGTGCGGCGAACCGGACCGCGAGGCGCTGCTGGCGCTGTACACCGAAATGGAGTTCAAGAGCTGGATTGCCGACCTGCAGCGCGATGCGGCTCGGGAGGGGGACCAACTGCCCCCGGTGGAGGCCCCGGCGGCCATGGTCGAAGCCCGCTATGAAACCATCCTTGATCAAGAACGCTTCGACGCCTGGCTCGAGAAGCTGCGCCAGGCACCGCTGTTCGCGTTCGATACCGAAACCACCGGCCTTGATGCCCAGCGCGCCCAGCTGGTAGGGATTTCCTTTGCCGTCGAGCCCCATGAAGCGGCCTACGTCCCTTTGATGCACGACTACGAAGGCGCCCCTGTCCAGTTGGATCGTGAGGCCGTCCTGCTTGCGCTCAAGCCCCTGCTGGAGGATCCGGCAAAAGCCAAGGTGGGCCAGAACGCCAAGTACGACATCAACATCCTTGCCAATGGTTCGCCCGCGATCCAGGTGCGGGGTGTGGCCTATGACACCATGCTCGAATCGTACGTGTTCAACTCGACGGGCACGCGGCACGACATGGACAGCCTGGCGCAAAAGTACCTTGGGCACACCACCATCGCTTTCGAGGACATTGCGGGCAAAGGTGCCAAGCAGCTGACCTTCAACCAGATTCATCTGGACAAGGCCGGCCCCTATGCGGCCGAAGATGCCGACATCACCCTGCGCCTGCACCAGGCGTTGCAGGCGCACATGGCCAAGACGCCCAGTGTGCAGCCGGTGCTCATGGACATCGAAATGCCGCTGGTGCCGGTGCTGGCCAAGATCGAGCGCCAGGGCGCGTTGGTCGATGCGGCGCTGTTGCACGTCCAGAGCGGCGAGCTGGGTGTGAAGATGGCCGAGCTGGAGCAGCGGGCCTTCGAACTGGCGGGGGAGGAATTCAACCTGGGTTCGCCCAAGCAGCTGGGCGCGATCCTGTACGACAAGCTGGGCATGCCGGTGATCAGCAAGACGGCCAAGGGCCAGCCATCGACGGCAGAAGCCGTACTGGACGAGCTGGCCGAACAAGGGTATCCACTGCCTGAAGTGCTGATGCAGTACCGCAGCCTGAGCAAGCTCAAGAGCACTTACACCGACAAGCTGCCAGGGCAGATCAACCCGCGCACGGGTCGCATCCACACGTCGTACCAGCAGGCAGTGGCGGCCACTGGCCGTCTTTCGTCCAGTGACCCGAACCTGCAGAACATTCCGATCCGTACGGCCGAAGGCCGGCGAATCCGCCAGGCCTTCATCGCAAGCCCTGGCTACAAGCTGCTGGCCGCCGACTACTCCCAGATCGAGCTGCGCATCATGGCGCACCTGGCCAAGGACGAAGGCTTGCTGCACGCCTTCCAAAACGATCTGGACGTGCACCGTGCGACGGCAGCGGAAGTATTCGGCGTCGCGCTCGAACAGGTTACCCATGACCAGCGGCGCAGCGCCAAGGCGATCAACTTCGGGCTGATCTACGGCATGAGCGCTTTTGGCCTGGCCAAGCAGATCGGGGTGGACCGCAAGCAGTCCCAGGACTACATCGATCGTTACTTCACCCGCTATCCAGGGGTGCTGGCCTACATGGAACGTACCCGTGCCCAGGCCGCAGAGCAGGGGTTCGTGGAAACCTTGTTCGGTCGCAGGCTCTACCTGCCTGATATCAACGCCAAGAACCCAGCCTTGCGCCGGGGAGCCGAGCGCACGGCGATCAACGCGCCGATGCAAGGCACGGCCGCCGATATCATCAAGCGTGCCATGGTCAACGTGGACAACTGGCTGACCGAAAGCGCACTGGATGCGCGGGTGATCCTGCAGGTGCACGACGAACTTGTTCTCGAGGTGCGCGAAGACCTCGTGGACCTGGTGAAAGATGAAATTCGAAAGCATATGAGCCAGGCGGCGCAGCTGGATGTGCCGCTGCTGGTCGAGGCCGGTGTAGGCGCGAACTGGGACGAAGCCCACTGATTGCACGGGGCAAAGGGGCGTTGTGTGGCGATTTGTCGTTACAGGCGCCCCGGCCTGTGTCCAGCTGTTTCATGAAACTGCGGCAAATAGTTCCAGGCCCCAGGAACTAAAGCAGTGAACTGCAACTCAGAGTACCTGAATGGCTGGTGAAGCCGTTCGATGCTCCTATGTTGTGTTAAGTGTTGGCAGATATCCGGACCCCGCCCTAGCGGTCCGGGCTTGGACCCCGAACTTCCCCCTCCCCATACGAAGTCCGGGGTTTTTTTTGCCTGAAATTTGCCTGATGCGGGCCTTCGCCCTCAGGCGGCAGGCTTGTCTTCGAGCGCCATCCAGTCGGCCAGCACGCGGTAGGCGTCTTCAAGGCCCAGGCGCTTGGGGGCCGAGAACAGTTGGATGGTCACGCCTTCGCCCCAGCCTTTCCTGATCTCCGATTGCACCTTGAGCAAGGTGTTCTTGGCGGCGCCGTGGGTGAGCTTGTCGGCCTTGGTCAGCAGGATGTGCATGGGCATGCCGCTGGCCTTGGCCCAATCGAGCATCATTTTGTCGAAGTCCGTCATCGGGTGGCGGACATCCATCATCAAGATCACGCCACGCAGGCATTCGCGGCTACCCAGGTAAGCTTCCAGGTGGCGCTGCCAGTGCTGCTTGAGGGGGATGGGCACCTTGGCGTAGCCGTAGCCTGGCAGGTCGACCAGGCGGCGTTCGTCATCCAGGCTGAAGAAGTTCAGCAACTGGGTACGGCCGGGTGTTTTCGAGGTACGGGCCAGGCTGGCATGGGTCAGCGTGTTCAGTGCGCTGGATTTGCCGGCGTTGGAGCGGCCGGCGAAGGCCACCTCGTAACCCTGATCGTCCGGGCATTGTTCGACCTTGGCAGCGCTGAGGGCGAATTTGGCTTTCTGGCACAGGCCGAGGATGGGGTTCTTGACTTGCATGGGATATCCGATGTGGTGATGCCAGCCCCTGTCGAGCGGGGCCTGGCAAGCGGTGTCGTTTCCGTTTGGGTGGCGGAAGTATATAATGCCCCAGTTTTTGTGTGCTCATTCTCCCGGCTTTGGGGGGCGAGCATGGGGTGTCGAACATGAGCTTGCGCATTAGAACGCAGCGCGGCCCCCAACCCTGAACGTCATGGCGCAATACGCAATGGCCGCTTGCTGTCGGTCTGTTCCTGCCGGTTTTCAGCGCACAGGCTACACAGGATTCCGAGGTGTTGTACAACCGCGTGTGTGCGGGGGGTACATCGAACGCCTGCTCCATGAGCCCAGATGGGCGATCGGGCAACCCGAATCCTGATCTGGCGCAATGCATGAATAGCTCGGCACGGCACAATGCTCAGGGTTTCAAGGCTATGCCGCCGCGTGGATTGTGCATGGACTGCAGTGCCGAGGACTACCGTCTGGTCATCCTTTGGATGAATGGCAGTCCCGATACATAACATTTCACCCCTAGCCGTGTTGGATTAGCTGATGAACAAACTAGTCGTGAGTCTGCTGTTGAGCCTGGGTGTCGCAGGTGCGGCCACTGCTGCGCAGCCCGTCAAAGGCGATGCCGCCGCAGGTCAGGCCAAGACGGCCGTCTGCGGGGCCTGCCACAACCCAGATGGCAATAGCCTGGCACCGAACTTCCCCAAACTGGCAGGTCAAGGCCAGCGCTACCTCGAAAAACAAATGCACGACATCAAGTCTGGCAAACGCGTCGTGCTGGAGATGACCGGCATGCTGGCCGGCTTCAACGACCAGGACCTGGCCGACATCGCGGCCTATTTCGCCAGCCAGAAAGGCAGCGTGGGTGCAGCCGACCCTGCGCTGGTCGAGCGTGGGCGTGCGCTGTTCAACGGTGGCGACCTGGACAAGGGCATGCCGGCCTGCACGGGCTGCCACTCGCCTGACGGGGCAGGTATCGCACTGGCCGGGTTCCCTCACCTGAGTGGGCAGCATGCCCAGTACGTGAGCAAGCAGCTCACCGACTTCCGTGAAGGCAACCGCACCAATGATGGGGATGCCATGACCATGCGCACCATCGCCGGGAAGCTCAGTAACCATGACATCGAGGCCTTGGCCAGCTACATCCAGGGCCTGCATTAATGCCGGGTTAATGTTGCAAGCCAAAGATGAAAGGGCGGCGCGGCTGCCCTTTTTTTTGCCCGCAGCCGTTACACTACAGAACTAGAGCCCTCCCCGGCCTGTCTCAATCCAGGTCGTGCCGTGGCGACCCATGACTGCTCAGGAGTAAAGCATGCGTAAACTGATTCTCAGCGCTGCGCTGGTCGCTGCCAGCGTACTTGGTATGACTTCCGTCCAGGCCGCAGAGCCTGTAGCCGGCAAGGAATATGTCGAGCTGAGCAACCCGGTTCCGGTTTCCGTGCCTGGCAAGATCGAAGTGGTCGAGTTGTTCTGGTATGGCTGCCCGCATTGCTATCACTTCGAGCCTGTCATCAACCCTTGGGTCGACAAGCTGCCCAAGGATGTCAACTTCAAGCGTGTGCCGGCCATGTTCGGTGGCCCTTGGGATGCCCATGGCCAGATGTTCCTGACCCTGGAAGCGATGGGCGTCGAGCACAAGGTGCACGCGGCGGTATTCGACGCCATTCAAAACCAGCGCAAGCGTCTGACAAGCCCAAAAGACATGGCCGATTTCCTGGCAACGCAAGGTGTGGACAAGGCCAAGTTCCTGGCTACCTACAACTCCTTCGCCATCAAGGGACAGGTCAACCAGGCGAAAGAACTGGCCAAGAAATATGAAATCACTGGCGTTCCCAGCATGGTGGTTAACGGTAAGTACCGCTTCGACCTGGGCACCGCTGGTGGGCCAGAGGGTGTCCTCAACGTGGCCGACCAGTTGATCGACAAGGAGCGCGCTGCCAAGTAGGCAGCGCACCCATGCCTCGCCTACGGGCCACGCGCGGCGTTGCCCTGCCCCAGCCGCAGGTCAACGAGCATCACCTGCAAGCCCCCGGTTTGCCGGAAGATGGTCGTCTGCGGCTGCTTAGCTTCAATATCCAGGTAGGCATCAGTACCGAGCGTTATCGGCATTACCTGACGCGCAGCTGGCAGCACCTGTTGCCGCACACTGGCCGAGCCAGCAACTTGCAGAAAATCGGTAAGTTGCTTGGGGACTTCGACCTAGTGGCCCTGCAAGAGGCGGATGGGGGCAGCATGCGCTCGGGCTATGTCAACCAGGTCGAGCATCTGGCCCAACTGGGTGCCTTCCCCTACTGGTACCAACAGCTCAATCGCAACCTTGGGCGCTTCGCCCAGCACAGCAATGGCGTACTGAGCCGTCTGAAGCCTCATCAGCTCGAAGATCACCCACTGCCTGGCCCAGCAGGGCGCGGGGCTATCCTGGTGCGCTTCGGCGAGGGTGAGGACGCGCTGATCGTGGTCATGATGCACCTGGCATTGGGCGCCAAGACCCGCGCACTGCAGCTGGCCTACATACGCGAACTGATCGGCGGGTACCGCCATCAGGTGTTGATGGGGGACATGAACACCCATGCCACCGACCTGCTCGAGCACTCACCCTTGCGCGACCTTGGCCTGATCGCGCCCCAGGTGGAGGCCACCTTCCCCAGTTGGCGACCACAGCGCTGCCTGGACCACATCCTGCTCAGCCCGAGCCTTACCCTGGAAAGGGTCGAGGTGCTGGCCCAGCCGATTTCCGATCATCTTCCCGTGGCCGTCGAGATCCGATTGCCTGATGCATTGACTGTGGATACGCTGCCGGCCTTGAGCTGAATCAACTGACGCCTCGCTTGCCTTCAAGTGTCCCGGGCGCGCGCCGACAGTGTGTATCAGACAGCCCCAGTTGTATCACCCGTGCGGACACAGGCATGACCGAAGAAGCCGAGCGCTGGAAAGAAAAATACCTGATAAGCATTGAGCAACAGGAGAAGCTCGAACGTCGCTGGGAAGCGCGCCTGGACTTGCTGCGTCGAGGCCTGGTTCGCAGTACGTTGGCCGCCGAGGGCAGCGACAAGGTCGTCGACCAGTGCATGAAGGAAATGCGCGAGGTCATTCGCAGTGACAATATGGATGCCGGGCTTGCCGGCCTGATCCCCCGTCTTGAAAAAGCCGTACTGGAGTCTGAGCAGCGCCGCGAAACCCGCATGCACCAAGTGGGCGATGCGCTGACGGCGCTCGTCGATCAGTTGCAAGGCCTGCCGTTGAGCAGCGATGTCTCAAGGCCCTTGAAGAAGCTTGCCAAGCGGCTGGAGGCCGGCGTTACCCAGTCTCGTGATCTGCCGCCACTGCTGGGGGAACTCAGTGGTCTGCAAGGGCGTGCGCTGGCCGCGCTGGACAGGCCCGAAGGCGGATCGCGGGGCGGCTTTCTGCAGCGATTGTTCAAAGGCCGCGATGAACCGGCGCCTGTCGAGGCCGCCAGCGAGCAGGTGACGGGCCCCGCCCCTGTTGCCGCGCAACCCCTGGTACAGGAAGTATCTCTTCTGTCTCACCACGATGGGCATGAAGGCAACGATGCGTCCCCGTCGCTGATCGAGTCTGAACACGTGCCGGGTGTCGAGCCGCCACCCATTCCCCCGGCACCTCCCATGGCAATGGATACGCCATTGCGAACTGAAGCGGATGATGGCCCGCCCCCTCTGACTGATGTGCCGCTGTCTGATCAAGACGCCTATGCGCTGCCCTACGCAGTCGAGCCGCCCTACAGTCAGGTTGCCGCCCATATCGAGCAGACGCTGCTCGGTCTATTGGATGACCTGAGCCTGCCAGATCGCCACAAGGCGCAGGCGCAGGCGATGCGCGAACGGGTGGCGCGCGGTATGAACTGGTACGAGTTGATTCCTGTACTGGATGATCTTGCCGTGTTGCTGCTGGCGATCACCGACAGTGGCCAGCATGAGTTCGAAACCTATCTGCAATTGCTCAATGAACGGCTCGAAGGTTTCCACGGCCACTTGCAGGCCGCCAGTGCCGGTCACGCCGACAACAGCAGTGCAGCACGCCAGCTGGACACGCAATTGCGTGAACAGGTGGACGGGCTGCAAACCGACATGCAGGGCGCCGCAGACGTATCGAGCTTGAAGCACCTGCTCGAAAGCCGGCTCGAGGGCTTGCTGATGACAATGGACCAGCACCAGCACGAGCGCGACCGCCGCGAGCAGGCGCTGGCTGGGCGCCTGCAGGGCCTGTCCGAGCGCGTGGCCAGCATGGAGCAGGAAGCGTTGGGTTATCGTGAGCACCTGGAGGAGCAGCGGCAAAAGGCGTTGCTCGACCCACTGACCGGCCTGCCCAATCGTGCGGCCTGGAGCGAGCAGGTAGAGCGCGAAATGCAGCGCTGGCAGGAAAACGGCGGCGACCTGGCCATGGCGATTCTGGACCTGGATCATTTCAAGCAGATCAACGATGGCTACGGGCATCTGGCCGGCGACAAGGTATTGAAGATCGTGGCCGATCAGTTGCGCAAACGGCTGCGGGGCCAGGATTTCATTGCCCGCTTCGGGGGCGAGGAGTTCGTGTTGCTGCTGCCCGACACCTCGCCGGCGGACGCATTACAGGTCGTCGAAACAATGCGCCTTGCCGTAGAGGCCTGCCCGTTTCACTTCAAGGGAGAGCGGGTGGTAGTGTCCACGTCCATCGGCCTGAGCGCCTTCAGGCCCGGCGAGGTGGCCGATCAGGTGCTCAAGCGTGCCGACGCAGCGCTTTACCGTGCCAAGCAACGGGGGCGCAATTGCGTGGAGCAGAACTGACCGGGGCCTGGCAAGGGCGAGCGCAGATGCGGGGAGACCGTTATACTGTAGCGCTCATTCGCTGAGGCCACTGCCGTGCTTTCCACGCTGAAAAAAACACTGATCACCTTACTGCTGCTGACTGTCGCTGGTTGTTCGACGGGCTTGCGCATTGACCGCAGCCACCCGTCAGCCAACCACGACAACCGCATTCAGTTCGTGGTGCTGCACTATACCAATGCTTCGCTGGAGCGCTCGTTGGCGTTGCTGACCCACGGCGAGGTCAGCAGCCACTACCTGATCGGTGATGGCCCCGCCACTGTCTACCAGTTGGTGGATGAAAGCAGGCGAGCCTGGCACGCTGGCGATAGCCAGTGGCAGGGCAGAACCTGGTTGAACTCATCGTCCATCGGCATCGAGATCGTCAATGCTGGCTTTACCGATACGCCTGCCGGGCGGGTATGGCACCCCTACAGCGAAGCGCAGATCCAGTCGCTGATCGCGCTGCTCAAGGACATCGTCAAGCGTAACGGCATCGAACCACGGCACATTATTGGCCACAGCGACATCGCGCCACTGCGCAAGCAGGACCCCGGCCCGCTGTTCCCGTGGAAACGCCTGGCCGACGCCGGCCTGGGCGTTTGGCCTGACGCCTCTGCCGTGGCTCGCCAGCAGGCCTATTTTGAGGTCAATCCCCCTACTATTGGGTGGTACCAGCAGGCCCTCGCCCGGTTTGGCTATGCCGTCGAGCAGACGGGCGTGCCCGATGTCCAGACGCGGCACGTGATCGCGGCGTTCCAGATGCGCTTTCGACCTCAACGCTTCGACGGCCAGCCCGATGCGCAGACGGCCGCCATGCTCGAGGTGCTCAACCGCATGCCGTAAAGCGTTGACGGCTGGCAGTTTGGTCCTCGCCCAAGCGAAGCGCTAAACGGCAAAGGTAATTGTCCATTGAGTTGCTATACCTTGGTAATCAACTGGATGCCTTCGATGCCTGATCGCCTGACGGCCTTGCGCCAATTTTTCTACCGTCCCTGGATGCTTGCCGCTTTGGCGGCAATCGCCAGTGCCGCCTTGTTGCTGACCGCCAGCATCGCCATTGCGTTGCAGCAGATGAAACAAAGTGAAAGCGAACAGATGAATGCTCAGGGCGAGCGTTTTCTGGAGCGACTCGAGCAGGTGTTCGGGCAGTTGCGCGAAGGCGTGGACTTGTTGGAGACGCAGCCTTTGCGTGGCTGCGGCCCCGCCATGCTGACGGCCTTGCAGCAGATCGGGTTGAGTTCACGGTTCATCTACGAGGCGGCCTATGTCGACGGTGATGTCGCGTGTTCGAACCGAGGTGACGAGCGGGCTTTCGTGCCGCTGCGCCCGCCAGATATCAAGGGGCCGGTCTACAGCTATTGGCTCAATACCACCACCGAGCCCGACGAAAACCTTGCCGCGCTGATGCTGGGGCGTGGCCGGTTTCTGGTGTCAACGTCCCGCGGGCACCTGACCGACGTGGTGGATTTGCCCCCGGGCGGCAGCTTGTTGGTCGTGCTGGATAACGGTGCCCGGGCGATCCCGGTACTGGGCCCGCCCCAAGTGTGGCCACCGCCTTCTGTGTGGTCGACCAGCCACAAAACGCTGCTGGAGTTCAGCGACCGTCTGATCTATCGCATGCCCACCAAGTCTCCTGATTACCAGTTGGTTCTGATCGCACCACGCGCAAGTCTCCCCCTGCGCATGAATGGCGCTCTGTGGCTGCTGTTTCCAGGCAGCGTACTGGGTGCTTGTTGCATCGGCTGGCTGGTCTTGCAGCTGGCGCAACAGCGACGCTCCATGAGCTCGGAGCTGCAGCAGGCGCTGAGTCGTGGCCAGTTGCAAGTGCTTTACCAGCCGATTTTCGAGCTCGACAGCAGGCGCTGTGTGGGTGCCGAGGCATTGGTGCGTTGGCGTCGGCCCGATGGCAGCTTGACCAGCCCTGAGCTGTTCATCCCGCTGGCCGAGAATACCGGGCAGATCCGTGAGATCACCGACTTCGTCCTGCGACGCGTCCTCGAACAACTTGGCCCACTGTTGCGCTCACGGCCCATGCTGTACATCTCGGTGAACCTGGCGGCGTGCGACGTGATGGTTCCGCGTGTTGGGGAAGTGGCGGCGCGCTTGCTGGCGCTGCACCGGGTGGCCCCTAGGCAGATCGCCTTCGAGGTGACCGAGCGCGGCCTGATCGATGTGGTGGTGGCGCGCGAAAACCTGCAAGCACTGCGCGCCCAGGGCCATCAGGTGCTGATCGACGATTTCGGTACGGGCTACTGCAGCCTGGCCTATCTCCAGACCTTGCCCGTGGATTGCCTGAAAATCGACAAGGCATTCATCGATGCGCTGGGCCACGATGCCGCCAGCAGCGGCGTGGCACCGCATATCATCCGCATGGCCCACGACCTGCATCTGCGGGTGATCGCCGAAGGTATCGAGCGTGAAGACCAGGCACTGCTGCTGCTTGGTGAGGGCGTGAAGTACGGCCAGGGCTGGCTGTTCGCCAAGGCCCTGACGGCCCGTCAGTTCGCCGAGCTGGTCACGCGGGATAAATTGCCACGGGGCAGACAGGCCTGACGCGCCTTGCGAGCATCAGACCGGCAGGGCCAGGTAGAACTGGGTACCTTCACCCGGTCGCGAGAAGACGCCCATGCGCCCACCGTGCAACTGCACGATTTCCTTGCACAAGGCCAGTCCCAGGCCGGCTCCACCTTTCTTGCGCCCTACTTGCACGAACGGCTCGAAGATACGGGCCTGCTGGCCATAGGCGATACCCTCGCCCGTGTCCTCGACACTGATGATCACGCGTTCGGCATGGCGCCGCGCATGCAGGCGGATGCGCCCGCCCTGTGGGGTATGCCTGACCGCGTTGTGCAGCAGGTTGTCCAACACACGGTCGAGCTGGGCAACGTCAGCCTGAATGCGTGGCAATGGCGGTTCCAGGGCCAGGACCAGTTCGATCTGCTTCTGGCCCGCCTGGTCGGCGAAGCGTAATTGCGCCCGCTCCAGCAGTTCATCGACGGCGCAGGGCGCCAAGTCGAGCTTTTGCAGGCCGCTTTGATAGCGGCTGAAGTTGAGCAGGTCATTGATCAACTGGGTCAGGCGCTGCATTTCTTCGCCGATGGTTTCCAGCAGATCGTACTCACGCGCTTCTTCGGGAAACTTGACCCGTTCGCGCAGCAGGCCGAACGCCATGTGCATACCGGTGACAGGCGTGCGCAGCTCGTGGGAGGCGCGGAGCACGAACTCGCTGCGCACCCGCTCGAAGGCACGCTGTTCTGTCACGTCGTGAAGCACCATCACAGCGCCCAGGATCGGGCCCTGGGGATGGCTGACGGGCGTCAGGCTATAGGTCAGCAGACGCGTTTCCTCGTCAACATCAATGTGAAGGTCGTCCGGTTGCCGGTCCAGACTGCCGCCGCGCAGCACCTGGCACAGTTGCTGTTCCAGCTCAGGTCGTTCCAGGGCTTCGGCCAGGCTGCTGCCAACACGGCTGTCGTTCCAGCCCAGTTGGCGTTGAGCAACCGGGTTCAAGTGCTCAAGCAAGCCCTGTCGATCGATGATCAGCAGGCCATCATCGATACTGTCGAGCACGGCTTGCAGCCGCTGCTGCCCGGCGAGCAATTCGTCGACATTGGTGGCCTGGTGCTTGCGCAGGGCGTCGGCCATGATCCCGAAGCGACGCGTGAGCTGGTTCAGCTCGCTAGCTTGAGTGATCGGGAGCGTGACATCGAAATTGCCCTTGCCGAGCTGATCGGCTGCCTTGGCCAGGGCCTCGATGGGCTGCCCGAATCGGCGGGCAATATTGTGGGCAGTGATAAAGCCCAGAACCAGGACCACCAGGCCCATCAGGCCCAGCACGCCGCCGACCAGCAAGGCGCGGGCACGGCTTTGTTCTTCGCTGCGAGCGATGTTGGCCAGCGCTTGTTTGTGGGAATCGATCAGGTCGGTGCGCACTTGATTGAATGCGGCGCCCAGTGGCTGGTCCACGGCCAGGCTGCGCGAAGGCGCCGGGGTTGCGTGGTAAGCCTCGAGAAATGCCTGGTAGTGGTCGCGGGCTTCGCTGAACCCAGGCCGCTGGCCACCGTCGGCCAGGCTTTGGTCGAGCAGGTGTTGGAAATTGTCTTGCAGTGCTTGCAACTGATCTGGAGCCGTGTCCGTATCCAGCAGCAGGATGAGTTGCTCACCGAGGTTCTGGCGTAGCTTCAACCCCACATCCAGCGAGTGATTGGTGTCGCGAACCAGTGCCTGTTGGGCCGAAGCCATTTGCAGGACGCTTACCAAGCCAAGCAGCAGCCCCAGCAGGGCGACCGTGACCAGCGCCGAGATGCTGAGAAAGAGCCGCGTGCGCAGCTTCATGGTCGGCCACTTCACAGGTTGTACTGCTTACGCTTGCGATACAGGGTCGACGCGTCGATCCCGAGGGTCTTGGCGGCTTGGTCAAGCGTGTCGCTGGCAGCCAGCACGGCGCCGATATGCGCGCGCTCCAGCTCATCCAGGCTCAAGGCGGCCCCTACACGCGGCGCGTTGCTTGCCGGTTGCTCGCCCATGCCCAGATGGCTGATCTCGACCTTTTCCTGGGGACAGATGATGCTGGCCCGCTCGATCACGTTACGCAATTCGCGAATGTTGCCCGGCCAGCGGTAATTGAGCAGCGCTGCGCGTGCCTCGTCGCTGAAGCCGCGTGCTGGCCTTGAGTATTCCTTGACGAAGCGGGCCAGGAAGCGGTCGGCGAGCGTGAGGATGTCTTCACTGCGCTCGCGCAGGGGCGGCAGGTGCAAGGTGATGACGTTCAGGCGGTAGAGCAAGTCTTCGCGGAAACGGCCCTCGCGCACCATTTCCTCAAGGTTGAGGTTGGTGGCGGCGAGGATGCGCACATCGGCCCGGCGGGTGACGGGGTCGCCAACACGCTCATATTCCTTGTCCTGGATGAAGCGCAGCAACTTGGGTTGCAGGGTCAGGGGGAAGTCACCGATTTCATCGAGGAACAACGTACCGCCGTCCGCCTGGTTGACGCGGCCAAGGGTGCTCTCGCTGGCGCCGGTAAAGGCCCCTCGCGTGTGGCCGAACAGTTCGCTTTCCATCAGCTCGGCATTGAGCGACGGGCAGTTGATGGTCACGCAGGCCTTGCGCGCACGCTTGCTCCAGCCGTGGATGGCGCGGGCCAGCTCACCTTTACCGGTCCCGGACTCGCCCAGGATCAGGATGTTGGCATCTGTGGTTGCTACCTGGCGGGCTGTTTCCAGCACGACCATCATGGCCGGGCTGTGGGAGTCCAGGCCATCCTTGGGCTTGCGCACTTCGCCTTCCAGGGCTTCCAGGCGGGCGGAAAGCTGGCGTACCTCCAGTTGCTTGGCTGTGGCCAGGCGCAACTGGTCAGGACTGCAAGGCTTGACCAGGTAGTCGGCGGCACCGGCTTGAATGGCATCGACCGCCGTGTCGATAGCGGAGTGGGCGGTCACGATGACCACGCGCATCCACGGTGCCTGAACACGCATCTGGGCCAGCACGTCCAGGCCATTGTCCTCGCCCAGACGCAGGTCGAGGAAGCACAGGTCGAACACCTGGCGCTGCAGCAGGCTCTCCGCCTGGGTGGCGCTGTTGGCGGTCGCCACGCTGTAGCCCTCGTCTTCCAGGCAGTAGCGGAAGGTGCGCAGGATCGCGGACTCGTCATCCACCAGCAGAATGCGGCCTTGCTTGTCCTGGGCTGATTCCATGTACCTGCGCTCCTTTGGGAAATATCTTTGTTTAGTGTGGGAAAAATCGGGCAAGTTGCATGGTCAATTCTGAAGGATTCTGCCCTTTGCACGCCAGCGGGTCGACCAAGAAGCTTGAAGACACCCGTGGGGCCGGCGATTTGCTTAGAGAGGTTGGTTGGCACATTGGTTGCGAAGAGTTTCAGATTTTGCCTACAAAAGGAGACTACGACATGCCTTTCCCCTTTCGCGCACTTGCGCTAGCGGTCAGTTTGCTGCCCCTCGCCGCTGTGGCCAGTGACGATCCTGTCCACGATGCTCGCCTGGAAGGTTCGCTGCAGACGGCAGTGTCCTTGAATCGAATCCTCAATCCCTATCGAATCACCGTTAAGGTCGATGGCGCGTCGGCGCGTTTGGCTGGGGAGGTCGAGAATGAGGTTGAGCGACGTTTGGTCGAAGAAGTGGCTTTGGCGACTTCAGGTATCGAGAAGGTCGACAATCAGGTGCAGGTCAATCCTGAGCTGGTCGAGCGTCCACTGGCGTTGCGCGCTTATGCCCAGCGCACGGAGGACGTGACGCTTACGGCAGTCATACGGTCACGGCTGTTGTGGAGCCGCCTGACTGAGAAGGCACCCATAGAGGTACAAAGTGACAGCGGTGTCGTCACGCTCCGGGGGCGGGTAGACAACCCCGAGGCAAAGGAGCTTGCGGGCGTCGTGGCGCGTACGACCGAGGGGGTGTACCTGGTCAACAACCTGATCAGCCTTGACACCGCAGCCATGATCAAAGCTAAAGACCAGCCTGTGGATGCCCCAACCGGACCGCAGCCAAGCGATGCCTGGATCGTCGATAAGGTCCAAAGCAGTTACAGCTTCAGCCGCAACCTCGACGGGCTGAATCTGAAGGTGGTGAGCCAGGATGGCTTGGTCAGACTCTCCGGCGAAGTCGTCAGCCCGGAGCAGAAGAATATCGCGACGGACATCGCCAGACAGATCACTGGTGTGCGTGGGGTCGATGCCGACATGCTCAAGGTGGCAACCAAGGTTGAAGGGTGATCGTGCATTTCGCACGGTCCCCCAGGGGGCATCGTGCAGGATACGTGGTAGGTCCTAATGGTTCAATCTTTTAACTTATTGAAAAATAAGGATATTTTCTAATTTCAAAGCTGGCACGCAGGCTGCAATTACTTGTTCAAGTCTGGACAAAAATTACAGCAGGAGAAGCCGGTATGAACCGCCCATCTGTCAACCGTTTGCACGTTACCGCCCTGCCACTGCGTCAGATCATGTCGCTTGGCATCGCGGTCATGCTGACTTTGGCAGCAGGGCTGTTCTACTACAGCGTGCAAACCGCCCGCCTGGCCGACCAAGTGGCGGCGCAAACAGCCCTGCTGTCGCAGATCCAGAACACCCGCGCCAGTAACCTCGTGCAAGCAGCCGAGCCGCTGCCATCGAAGGGTAAGGCCGAGTCCCCTGCAACCGTTGAACATGTCGTACCACAGGACCGTTGGGTGTTCTGATCACCCTGCTTTCGAAAACAAAGGAGAATCACCATGCTGAGCTGGGCTATCACTTTCCTCATCATCGCCATCGTCGCTGCAGTTCTGGGCTTTGGTGGTATCGCTGGCGCTGCAACGGGTATCGCCAAGATCCTGTTCATCGTCTTCCTGGTTCTTTTCGTTGCTTCGTTCTTCTTTGGACGCGGTCGCAGATGAGCAGGCTGTTACGCAATGCCGTAGCTGGCGTTCTGATGATGAGCGCCACTGCAGCAGCGTTGGCGGCCAATGATGGCCAGCTACGCGTCGATCAATTGCTGGGTAGCGACGCCGAGTACCGGGAATCCTGGCAGGACGCCGTCAAAGGCGAGGAACGCCTGCCCGATTGGGTGTTGAACCTGACGGGGAGCTCGCCTCAGCAGATGTCGGCGGTCACGGAAGACGGCGATAAATACCTCGTGGGCCCGCTCTGCGAAGCTGCGGACAAATGCACTTACAAGCGTTTGATCGTCGCATTCAGCTGGGACAAGGATGACGCCTACGGGATGCTGGTGGAGGTACCGGAAGGCCTGCCCAGCGACAAGTCGCCTACCCGCCATGCGCAGTATCGGTGGCTTGGCAAACCTGACGAGGGCATGAAAACCATGCTTCAGGAGCAACTCAAGCGGGACCCGAACTGGTACTGAGTCGCAAGACCGGTGTGGTTCAGGTTTGGCACTGTCATGAAATAGAAGCTGAACGGCCGTAGGCTTGCAGCCTTCTATGATGCGCCGCTCCGAGGAGGAGCAGCACATGACCAAGGGGCCGGGCTGTTTTGATCGCTACAGGATCGGAGTGGCCTAGGGGTACAGGGAGTGCCTCCACCTGTTGGGCCGGGTCAGGCAAGGCAGAATCGGAAGTTCCAGGTCAGTAGAGCCCTGAACGATCTTCAGGGTGGACCTGGCTTCCGAGGAGCCATCCAGATGGCAGTGCACGATGCACGAAATCCATCTGGGGACACATTTTGTCTCAACCGCGCGTCTTTTTTTTCGTGAGCTGTGCTATCTATATCAGCTGCGTTTGAAGCATTCGGATTGTCGAACAACCAAGCTTCTTTTACTTTCCCCTGCGACTATTTCAGCCGTCATATGGCGTTTATGTCTTGTTCGGGATTCCGAACAGCGCTTCGCAGGACGCCTATTCCCTTCTAGATACCCCACTTTCCCATGCTCAATCGGTATGGGGTATGCGTTTCCGGCATTAGATTTCCCTTCTTCCCATCGCAATAGTTGCGGCCTTTTTCGCCGACCGAGCCCTGCGCTCGTCTGCGCTGTCCTTACAACACGTCGCTAATCGGCGAATTCACTCCGGGCTTGTGTCCATCTGCTGTCCGGTTGCCGTTAGTCGACATGACCACTACAACAAAGGGTAAAGACATGAAGAAGGCAAAACTGAGCCTCGCCTGGCAGATCGTCATAGGTCTGGTACTGGGCGTTGCAATCGGCGCGCTCCTGAACCACTTCAGTGCAGAAAAGGCCTGGTGGATCAGCAACGTCCTTCAGCCTGCTGGTGATATCTTCATTCGCCTGATCAAGATGATCGTGGTCCCGATCGTGATCTCGTCGCTGATCGTGGGTATCGCTGGGGTTGGCGATGCCAAGAAGCTTGGCAGTATTGGCCTGAAGACCATTCTCTACTTCGAGGTCGTCACGACCATCGCTATTGTTGTGGGCCTGGTGCTTGCCAACCTGTTCCATCCGGGCGCGGGTATCGACATGAGCACCCTTGGTACTGTGGACATCTCCAAGTACCAGGCGACCGCCGCCGAGGTGCAGCATGAGCATGCCTTCATCGAGACCCTGCTCAATCTGATCCCGTCGAATATCTTCGCGGCGCTGATGCGCGGTGAAATGTTGCCGATCATCTTCTTCTCGGTCATGTTCGGCCTTGGCCTTTCGAGCCTGCAAGCCGAGCTGCGCGATCCTCTGGTACGCACCTTCCAGGCCGTATCGGAGACCATGTTCAAAGTCACCCACATGATCATGAAGTACGCGCCGATCGGTGTGTTCGCGCTGATCGCGGTGACCGTTGCCAACTTTGGCTTCAGCTCGTTGCTGCCACTGGCCAAGCTGGTGCTGCTGGTGTATTTCGCCATCGCCTTCTTCGCCTTCATGGTGTTAGGGCTGGTAGCGCGCCTGTTCGGTTTCTCGGTGATCAAGATCATGCGCATCATGAAAGATGAGCTGATCCTGGCCTACTCCACCTCAAGCTCGGAAACCGTCCTGCCACGGGTTATCGAAAAGATGGAGAAGTACGGCGCGCCCAAATCGATCTGCTCGTTCGTGGTACCCACCGGCTACTCGTTCAACCTCGACGGCTCCACCCTGTACCAGAGCATCGCGGCCATCTTCATCGCCCAGCTCTACGGTATCGACCTGTCGTGGAGCCAGCAGTTGCTGCTGGTGCTGACCTTGATGGTGACCTCCAAAGGCATCGCCGGGGTACCAGGCGTTTCGTTCGTGGTGCTGCTGGCCACCCTGGGTAGCGTGGGTATCCCACTGGAAGGCCTGGCGTTCATTGCCGGTGTCGACCGCATCATGGACATGGCGCGCACGGCGCTCAACGTGATCGGCAATGCCCTGGCGGCGCTGGTCATCTCCCGCTGGGAAGGCATGTACGACGCGGCCAAGGGCGAGCTGTACTACGCTTCGCTGATCGCCGAGAAGCCTGAAACTGCCATGGTGGGTGAAGCAGCCAAACGCTGAGGCCAAACCTGTTGGACCCAAAGCCCCGACCCGTCGGGGCTTTTTGTCGTCTGTGGCATCCATACTCACGGCGAGCCGCAGCCAGGGCAGTGTTCGATACGTTATGATTCGGGCATTTTCGGGGAGGTACGTGGATGCTCAACGGCTTATGGTTCGGCTTTTTCCTGGTAGCGGCCATATCTGCCATGGCTCAATGGCTGGTGGGTGGCAACGCCGGCATCTTCGCGGCCATGGTCGAAAGCATCTTCGCCATGGCGAAGCTGTCGGTCGAGGTCATGGTATTGCTGTTCGGCACCCTGACCCTATGGCTGGGCTTTCTGAAGATCGCCGAGCAGGCGGGTATCGTCGAGTGGCTGGCCAAGGTACTGGGCCCCTTGTTCGCACGGCTGATGCCCGAAGTGCCGCCTGGGCACCCTGCGCTAGGGCTGATCACCATGAACTTTGCGGCCAATGGCCTGGGCCTGGACAATGCTGCTACCCCTATCGGCCTGAAGGCCATGCGTGCCCTGCAGACGCTCAACCCCAGCAGCACCACGGCCAGCAACGCGCAGATCCTGTTCCTGGTGCTCAACGCGTCTTCCTTGACCCTGCTCCCTGTAACCGTGTTCATGTACCGCGCCCAGCAAGGCGCGCCCGACCCAACCATGGTGTTCCTGCCTATCCTGCTGGCCACCAGTGTGTCGACGCTGGTCGGGCTGCTGTCGGTCGCGGTGATGCAGCGTTTACGGCTATGGGACCCTGTGGTGCTGGCGTACCTGGTACCCGGCGCGTTGCTGCTGGGGGGCTTCATGGCCTTTCTCGGCACGCTGTCGGCAGCCGCGCTGGCCAGCTTGTCCTCGATCCTGGGCAACCTCACGCTGTTCGGGGTGATCATCGTCTTTTTGATCATCGGCGCGCTCAAGCGGGTCCAGGTCTACGAAGCATTCGTCGAAGGGGCGAAGGAGGGCTTCGACGTTGCCAAAAGCCTGCTGCCCTACTTGGTGGCGATGCTGGTGGCGGTCGGTGTACTGCGCGCATCCGGGGCGCTTGAGGTGGCGTTGGACGGTATCCGCCATGCGGTGAACTGGATGGGCCTGGATACGCGCTTTGTCGAAGGGCTGCCAACTGCCCTGGTCAAGCCGTTTTCCGGCAGTGCTGCACGGGCAATGCTGATCGAGACCATGCAGGCCCAGGGTGTTGACAGCTTCCCTGCCTTGGTCGCAGCGACCATTCAGGGCAGTACCGAAACCACGTTCTACGTCCTGGCCGTGTACTTCGGCGCCGTGGGCATTCAACGGGTGCGCCATGCCGTGGGGTGTGCACTGTTGGCCGAGTTTTCCGGTGTGGTGGCAGCGATCTGCGTTTGCTACTGGTTCTTCGGCTGACCGGCGTTTCTGGCGGTACACGATGCGCCGCTCATGAAGCGGCGGCATCCTCGACTACCTTGAAGCGCAGTACACCGATCACCTGGCCATCCTCAGTCAGTACCCTCACCTGCCAACGCCCTACCGGGTTGGGCGGGAAGTTCTGCTTGTGGGTCCAGGCTCGATAGCCTTCCTTGCGCCCACCGTGAATGTCTAGGGCGATACGGTCCACTTCCTGCCCGTCTTTCTGCCATACATGGTAGATCCGCTCATTCAGGCCGCGCGGCGCGTTGATGGCGGTGTAGGCGTAAAGGCCGCTGCTGCGAATACGGCTGGCAGCGATTTTATCCAGTGAATCTCCCGGCTCACGGTTAATGACCTCGGTGCTCACGGCGACTTCGGTCATCCACAAGGTGGCCGGCGGCACCCAGGAGCGCAACAACCAACCCCCGCCACCGACGGCCAGCGTGATTACCACCAGGGCGACACCGCGTCGCCAGTTGCTGACCGGAAAACTGCTGACCAGGCTCGGGAAGGACAAGGCCATGGCGATGATCAGGGCCAGCTTGAAGCTTTGCGCGGTGGTGAGGTGAAGGATGATCGGCAGGGCGGTCAGCAAGGCGGCGAACAGGGTCAGGGTGTGAAGCGCCATGAACAGCCAGCGCCGCGGCGCGAGCCAGCGGTAGTACAACGGGTCGATGATCGAGACCAGTCCGGCGCCGCCCAGCAAGCCTGTAAAGATCGACTGGCCGCTGTTCCAGGTGGTGGTGATGAAGAAAAACGGCAGTACGAAGAACAGGGATTCCTGATGGATCATCTGCGTGGCATAGCGCAACAGCGGCTGGGGTATTTCACGCTTGAAGGTACGCGTGAACAGGCGGGTGAGCGTGCTTTCGAGCATCAGCCAGACCCAGCTGACCAGCAGCAGGACGGCGATCCAGCTGGCGAGGCCCGCCTGCCGGTCGACCAGGATGAAACTGCCTACACCTGATAGAAAACCACCCAAGGCAATGACGCCCGGATAGCGTTTGAGCAGTTCGATGATGCGCTGGGCGATCTTAGGTATTGGGGGCATGGGGCTGCAATGCTTGGGAGTGGCTAGGAGGCGGCCCTTGCATGCACGACGCGGGCATTGAAAGGATACCGCCGTTTCACACGTGCCGAGTAGCACCGCCTGGCTTGTCAGGGGCCTGTCGACGCCAGCGCAGAAGGCATGCGGCGAGCAGCAACCCTGCCAGCAGGAACGACAGGCCGTAGAGCTCATCGTACCCGAGCAGCGGTTTTTCGATACGAATGTAGCCTTCATGGGCGAGCAACTGTTCGAGCGCCTGGTTGGCTTGCTCCAGGCTCACGCGCTGCAACTGACGTACAGGGCTGGCGAAGCGGCCGTCGGTGTAGTCGTTCAGTGCGCCCCAGTAATAATCGGCAAGGGCACTGTTGCCCTGGGTTGCCCAACTTTCCTTGGCGATGCTCGCTTGCTTGATGCGGGCAAAGGTGTCCGGGTCCAGACCCTGCTCGCGCAAGTGATCGAACAAGCGCCGCATGACCTCGATCGCCCTTCCTATATCATCGCGCTCAAGGTCGGCGTTGAGGCTGAGCAGGCCGGTATCACCGAAGCTCTCGCGCTGGACCGAGGGCCCATAGGACAGGCCATTGCGCAGGCGCAGCTGGTCATATACTGCCCAGTCCAGGTAACGGGAGAGCAGATCCAGGGTGGCCTGGTGGTCGTTGTCCAGCACCGGCTCGATGAACAGCCAGTGGAGTTTGGCCGTGTCGCCCAGCCAGCCGTGCATCAGGTCGCGCCGTTGCTTGGCCTCTTGGCTGATCGATTCCAGGTCGCGGCGGTCTTCCGGCTCGGTGGCCGGGAGTTCGCCGAAGGTTCTTTCCAGGTAGGCGGGCAACAGGCGGTCCAGCCCACCCACCATGATCAGTGTCATGTTGTTGGCCGCGTACCAACGCTCGCGCAGGCCCTGGACCTGTTCGAGGGTCATGTCGTCGAGATTGGAACGCTCGGGGCATTTCAAGCCCAATTCCGTTGCCAATTGCTGCCCGGCGGGGTGACCGATGTCTTGCCGGTCCAGCCAGCGCTGTAGATGCCCGTAGTGGCCACCGTCCTCACGCTCAATGATGCGCTTGGCAGTCGCCAGGGCCTTGGCGTCGATCTGGGTGTCGCGAATGATCGACAGCAACAGGTCGAGTACCTTGCGCTGATTGCGTGCGGGCGCTTCGATCACGAACGTGGTGTCGGCATTGCCCGTGAACGCATTCCATTCGCCACCCAGTGCCTGCAGGCGCTCTTCGAGGCCTCCTTCGCCCGTGTCGTCCACCCCACTGAACAGCAAGTGCTCCAACAGGTGCGGCAGTTCTTTCTGGTCACAGCCGAAGTCGTCCAGGCCCACGCCCACGACCAGGCGAATGGACACATGGTCGCGTTCGTAGCCGTCCTTGAGGATGACCTGCAGGCCGTTGGGCAGCAGGTAGCCCTCCACGCGAGCGCGGTCCAGGGCAAAGGAGCAGAGGCTAAACATCAGCAGGCAGATGAACATCAGGCAACGCATGGGCGAGCGGGGGTCCTCAGGTCGGCGACATCACGGCGGCGGGGCTTCGTCCGGCACGCTGTCGAGCATCAGCCCGCCCGTGTCCGAGCCGCCCAGTACCACATAGGCACTGCTGCAGAACAAAGAGTTCAACCGCTTCATGTCGGCGATGAGCTCCAGGTGGATGGAGCTTGTCTCGATGCTCTGTACCACTTTGCGCTGCAGGCGGCTGACATGGGCATGGGCCAGGCGCCGCTCCTGGGCGCGAAAGCGACGCTTCTCGCGCAGCAGCAGACGCGCGCTTTCCGGGTCGGCGCTGAGGAATACCGAGAGGCCAAGGCGCAGGTTGGCCAGCAATTGCTCTTGCAACCCGGTCAGTTCTTCCAGCCCCATTTGGGAAAAGGCGCGTCGTTGGCTGGTCTTCTGCTGCTGGACTTTGCGCAACATGCGTTCGATCAGGTCGCAGGCCAGCTTGAGGTTGATCGCCAGCTCGATGATCTCAGCCCAGCGACGATTGTCGTGTTCGCTGAGGTCCTCGCGGGTCATCTGCGCCAGGTATAACTTGATGGCGCTGTACAGGGCCTCGGCATCCTCCCCCAGTGCACGCACCTGCTGAGGCAATGCAGCCTGGGTGCCGCGCAGTGCGCCAAGCATGGCTTCGAGCAAGTTGTCGACGATGTCCCCCAGGCGCAACGTCTCCCGAGCAGCATTGGCCAGCGCCAGACTGGGCGTTTCCAAGGCCGAGGCGTCGAGATGGCGCGGGCGTATCTGCCCGTTGTCGCGCTCGCGCTCTGGCAACAGGCTGTTGCACAGCCGTCCCATGGGCTTGACCGTAGGTAGCATGATCAGGCAACGGGCAGTGTTGTAGAGCAAGTGGAAGCCGATGACCAGCTCCTGCGGGCTGAAACTCAGTGTGTCCATCCAGTCCACCAGCGGGTGGAGCACAGGGATGATCAACAGCAGGCCGATCAGCTTGTAGAGCAGGCTGCCCAGCGCCACGCGGCGGCCAGCGGCGTTCTGCATGCTGGTGCTGATGAACGCCAGCAGGCCGCTACCAATGTTGGCGCCGACCACCAGGCCTATGGCCACGGGCAGGCTGATCACCTCGGCCCCTGCCAGTGTGGCGGTGAGCAGGACGGCGGCCAGGCTCGAATACGACACCATGGCGAACAATGCACCGACCAGGGCGTCGAGCAGAATGTCGCCGGTCAGGGAGGCGAAAAGCACCTTTACGCCCTGGGCATGGGTGATGGGGGCAGCTGCCTGGACGATCAGTTCCAGCGCCAGGATGATCAGGCCCAAGCCGATGCCGACGCGGCCAAGTTGGCCAGCACGGGTCTGCTTGCGTGAAAGGAAGAAGATCACCCCCAGGAAAATCAGCAGGGGCGAAAGCCAGGACAAGTCGAAGGTCAGTACACGGGCCATGAGCGCTGTGCCCACGTCAGCCCCTAACATGATGGCCAGCGCCGGGGTCATGGCCATAAGGCCCTGGCCCACGAATGAGGTGACCAGCATTGCGGTTGCGTTACTGCTCTGCACCATTGCGGTGACGAGAATGCCCGCGATGAAGGCCAGCGGACGTTTGTCCATGTTCTGGCCGATGATGCGTCGCAGGTCCGAACCGAATACCCGCAAAATGCCGGTTCGCACGATGTGCGTGCCCCACACCAGCAAGGTGACTGCCGAAAGCAGGTTGAGTAGGGTCAGCATGACGAGAGCCCCCTGATTGCACCGGCCAAGCTGGCCAGTCGAAAAGACGTTGGCGCAGTGCTGTTTGCACAGGCTTGTTCAAGCTTTAGTTCTAATATGCCGCTGCCGCCAGCTTCGCATGGCTGTCATGATTTTGAAACATCCGGGGCCAGGGCTGGGGGGATGCGCAAAGGGCCCCGCAGGGCCCTTTCTCTCGAGACGTGCAGGATTATTGACCCGGCACATCCTTGCGCAGTTTCACGGCCTCGTGTTCCTTGCCGGCTTTGCGTGCCAACGACGTACGCATGCGGATATTGATGGCTTCGACCGCCAGGGAGAAGGCCATGGCGAAGTAAACGTAGCCTTTAGGGACATGCACATCGAATGCTTCGGCGATCAGCACGGTACCTACCACGATCAGGAACGACAGTGCGAGCATCTTCAACGAAGGGTGCTTGTCGATGAAGTCGGCAATGGTGCCGGCGCACGCCATCATGACCAGCACGGCGACGATGATTGCGGCGATCATCACCGGCACGTGCGACACCATCCCAACAGCGGTAATCACCGAGTCGAGCGAGAAAACAATGTCGATGATCGCGATCTGGATGATGGTGTAGAGGAACTTGCCGCCAGAGCCCTTGGGTTCATCGGCGTTTTCTTCTTCGCCTTCCAGGCCATGGTAGATCTCCTGCGAGCTTTTCCAGAGCAGGAACAGGCCGCCGAAGAACAGGATCAGGTCACGTCCGGATATGCCCTGCCCCAGGACCACGAACAGATCGTCGGTCAGGCGCATTACCCAGGTGATGGACAGCAGCAGCATGATGCGGGTCACCATGGCCAGGGCCAGGCCGAAGATCCGGGTGCGCGGCTGCATGTGCTTGGGCATGCGGCTGACCAGGATCGAGATCATGATGATGTTGTCGATGCCCAGAACGATTTCAAGCGCGGTCAGGGTGAAAAAGGCAACCCAGATTTCCGGGCTGGTCAGCCATTCCATGTGTTTTCCTTTGAGCGGTATAGGCAATGCGCCTGCATCGAGGCGCATTGCGGTGGAGAGAGGTCTGTTATCAGAGACTGCTGAACAGCGGGAAAATGCCCATGATCAGCGCGGCGAACATTATGCACAGGCACACCAGCACTGCCCACTTGAGCGTGAAGCGTTGGTGATCCCCGAATTCGATGCCGGCCAGGGCGACCAGCAGGTAAGTCGAGGGTACCAGCGGGCTCAGCAGGTGTACCGGCTGCCCGACGATGGATGCACGGGCCATTTCGACCGGGCTGATGCCATAGTGGCTTGCCGCTTCGGCCAGCACCGGCAGGACACCGTAGTAGAAGGCGTCGTTGGACATGAAGAAGGTAAACGGCATGCTCACGATCGCCGTGATCACCGCCAGGTACGGGCCCAGGGCTTCGGGAATGACGGCCAGCAGGCTTTTGGACATGGCATCGACCATGCCGGTGCCTGACAGGATGCCGGTGAAGATGCCTGCGGCGAAGATCAGACCGGTGACCGCCAGCACGCTGCCGGCGTGGGCTGCAATACGGTCTTTCTGTTGTTGCAGGCATGGGTAGTTGACGATTATGGCGATGCTGAAGGCGATCATGAACAGCACTGGCAACGGCAGCAGGCCGGCGATGAGGGCTGCCATCAATGCAGCGGTCAGTGCGCCATTGAAGTACAGCAGCTTAGGTCGGCGTGCCTCTGGATATTGCGAGACGCTGATGTCGCTGTGATCGACATCGTCGGTTGGCAGGTGCAGCTCGCCCAAGCGGGCACGTTCGCGTTTGCCGTACAGGTAGGCAATGGCCAGAATTGCCACTACGCCGAACAGCATCGCTGGGATCATGGGCACGAAGATATCGGAAGGGTCCACGTGCAAGGCGCTGGCCGCCCGCGCTGTGGGCCCGCCCCATGGCGTCATGTTCATGACCCCGCCGGCAAGAATGATGAGCCCCGCCATGATGCGCGGGCTCATGCCCAGGCGGCTGTACATGGGCAGCATGGCCGCACAGCAGATCATGTAGGTGGTGGCGCCGTCACCGTCCAGCGATACCACCAGGGCCAGCACGGCGGTACCTACCGACACCTTGAGCGGGTCGCCCTTGACCAGCTTGAGGATCTTTCGCACCGCAGGGTCGAAAAGGCCGGAGTCGATCATCAGGGCAAAGTAGAGAATGGCGAACATCAGCATGACGCCGGTGGGCGCCAGCTTGCTGATGCCCTCGAGCATCATGGGGCCGATCTTGCTGGCGAAACCGCCGAAGATGGCGAACAGAATGGGCACAAGGATCAGCGCGATCAAGGCCGACAGGCGCTTGGTCATGATCAGGTACATGAACGTGACGACCATGGCGAAGCCGAGGAAGGTCAGCATGGCAATACTCCAGGCGAGGCGCGACGAAAAAGAGGACGGTTCGGGCGGGTCAGCGTGCAGGACGCTGCGCGTGGAGTGGGTCGAACAAGACTGAGAGAAGTCGGGCACGGAAAGGCATCGGTATCACCATTGTTGTTGTTGGATGCGCCGGGCGGGGCACGTACCTCGCCCTGGCTGACCGGTCTGTGCCGGCAATGGGGCTATCCTATGCGCGCAAGCTTTCAGCCAGCTTTCGCTCGAACAAGGGTGACAAAAGGTAGGGAAGGCGCGTGAGTGGGCTGTCGTGCCGCTACAGCTGCAGCCCACCCGCTGCCTTGTGCAATGCGCGAAGATGCTCTCCAATGTGCTTCACGTTGGCTTCGACTGCCGCTATCTGCCTTGCACGGGAAGGCTCGAGTAGCGCCCTCACCTCCTTGTCCAGGTTGGTACTCAAGCGCAGCAGCTGCGCCTGGCGTTCGCTGCTGACCTTTTCCAGGTGAACCCGCTCTGCTTGCTGCGGCAGTCCGTAGCCGGTGGTGTCGAGCAGTTCAGCCGGGCGGCTCAGGAAACCGCTGTTGGCGAGCATCTGCTTGAGGGTGGCATCAGCCTTGTCGACGCTGCCATCCTTGAGCGCTGCGGCATTGAGGTAGCGTTGCTTGACCTCGTCCTGGGCCAATAGCAGTTGCCGTCGCAGGCCCGCCTGTTCCAGAAGCAGCAAGGCTGCACTGGTGCGCAGGTCAGCCTGGTCGAACCAGGGCTTGCGTTGTTCGGCGTCCAGGGCCAACCAATCCTCCACCTTGGCTTGCTTCACTGGCAGCTGCTTCTTCAGGACGTCGAACATGGCTTGGTAACGGTCGCGGTACGAGTCGAAGCGGTAGCCCAGGCGCAACGCCTCCCGCGGATCGTCCAGCACGCTGGTGTCAGCCAGCCCACGCCCATCGAGCACGGCAAGCAGGCCATTGGGCATGATGCTGTCGAGGTCGTTGAGTTTTGGGTTGGCGGTACCGCTGCGCAGCAGCTTCAGCGATTCCACCGCGCAGTTATTGGACAGGAACCAGTAGTTGCCGTCGTAGCTCCAGTGCATCTCGGCGGCCTGGCGGACCAGGTTCTCGATCTCCTCTCGATTGAGCTTGAGCGGCACCGAGGCCAGGCTGCGCAGTTCGGTCTTGGTGTATTCATCGATCACCTGCCCCAGCGGCAGCACGAACAACCGCGAGGGGTAGACGCCGACCAGCCCATCCCAACTGGACAGCTGGACGTCGTTGACGAAAGCGCGGTACGAGAGCACCAGGCTTTGATCGAGATCCAGGCGGCAGTCCGGGCCTCGCGGCCGGCCGGGTTTGCAGATGACCAGGCGCAGCATGCTGTGCCCCCAGCGGCTGACCAGGTTCTGGTTGGCCTCGGCCAGCAGGTAATCCACCTCGTACACCCGCTCGGGGTCGACTTCACCCAGGGGTTGGCGCGCGAAGTCGCTACCGGCATTGATGAACGGCAGGCCTTTGGCGCAGGCGTCCTGGGGTGGGCTCCAGCCAAAATGTTGTGTCAGGTACCGATTGAGCGCGGGGCGGCGACAGCCATAGCTAGGGTCGAGAAGGAAGTACTCCATATTGACCGCGACGTATTCCTTCGGGCTGCTCAGCTCGTAGCGGTCGGGGCTGCGCACGAATTGGCCATTATGCTGTTCGCGTTCGCCGCGCCGGCCTACGTACTGGGGCCAGCCGGCGAGGTCCAGCAGACGTGGGTCATCGCTGAGCGTGAACCGTCGCCCCGCCTGGCCGCGGCACTCTCCGGGCAGGCCGATGTTCCCGACAGTGCCTTGCAGGCGGTTGCATCGAGTGAGCACGGCATGCTGTTGCCCCGGCCATAACCGGGCGCGGTCGTAGATATGAGTGAGCTCGTGCACCACGGTCGCCAACAGTTCGTTGCGCACAGTGCCATGGGGCCGATGCGTCAGCTCGGTTGTCGCGGTGCCGTCGGCAAGGCTGGGCAGCAGGCGCCGATTGAGCATCAAGCTGGACACCAGTGATGCCTGGCCGTAGGCGTCAGGCGGCATCTGGTCGCTCCAACTGACGCTGACGGTGCGATCAAGCCGCTGTTTGAACAAGGGTGGCAGGCTGGCCATCGCTTGGTCGAGCAGCGCCTGGCTGGCGCTGACCTGCTGCGGGGTCAGGTCGGCGGTTTGCAGGTCAAGGTGCAAGTCTGCGAGCGCGGGCGTGCCAAGCAGTGTCAGAAGGCCGCCGAACCACCCGGCACGCAGTAACTTCACAGCGCGAGAATGGCTTCGGCCAATACCTGGTCACTGGCATCGCGTGCCTGCGGTACACGCTCGCGCAACGTTGTGAACGCCGCTTCCAGTTGCGCGCCACGGATATCGCCGTTACTGGCTACGAAGCTGGCTGCATCGTCGTGAGCTTCACGTACCACTTTGGAATCGCGAATGGATGTCGTGGTATCTGACGTGAAGTCGATCGAACGGCCAAAGGCGCGCACGATGATGTTGCTGGTGGCCACCAAGGTCTGGGCCTGGGCCAGGTCGGCCAGCAGAAACATGCCGAGAGTAGCGGCAATCAGCGGTTTACGCATGGAGCATCTCCGAAAATACTGGGGAGGAAAAGGATACTCATTCGACGAGGATTGCTCGCGCCAGTTCCAGGTCGCTGGCAGTGCGCGCGGGTTTATGCACGCGAATGGCTTCAAGGGCTGCCTCAAGCCGTGCGCCGCGCACACGACCGTCGGTGGCAACGAACACTGCCGCATCGTCGCGCGCTGCGCTTATGAGCTTGCGATCAAAAGGTGCAGTGGTGACCTGGGTCGTGACGTAACCCGAGATCACCAGGCCTTGGGTAGTGGTGTCCAGCGCGTGAGCCGTGGCTATGCCTGCGATCCAGAGCAGGGGTAATAGCAGAAAACGCATGAGCGATCAGCTGGGGGCGGCCTGCTGACTCAGAGAGCCAGGATGGCTTGAGCCAGCTGCTCGTCGCTGGCGTGCAAGGCAGGTGCCTGGGCACGGATGTGAACCAGCGCGCTTTCGAGTTTGGCGCCTCGGATGCTGCCCTGGCTGGCGACGAAGCTGGCGGCGTCGTCGCGGGCTGCTTGCACGATTTTGTTGTCGCGCAAAGATGAAGACGCATCGGAGGTGGCGTTGGTAGAGGCAGCGACGCCTCGTACCACGGTGTCGGTGGTGACGACGAAACTGCTGGCACTGGCTGTACCAGCCAGGCCAAGCATCAGCGCAGCGCCAATGAGGTAATTACGGGTCATGAACGTTAGCTCCTGGTGTAAGGAAATCCAGCTGGGAACGTGGGCAACGGCCCTTGCCTAGGGTATGACAGTCGGTTCTACCAGACAGTTAAGCGAAGCGTATCACGCTGTGCTGTATCAAGATGTTAATGATAGAGCGCCGCTCAACTGTTATGCCTGATAAATAAATTGAAGGAACTGTATCGTTCGTGCGAATTTTCTTTAAAGCAGAAGCAAAAAACCCGTCGCAGGGCCCTGCGACGGGTTTTTGAGATTAACGCTGCCAGTCAGGCTGGGCCAGGCGATTAGCGCCAGAAAGGCTTGCTCAACTCTTCGTAGCGCTGCGATTCGCTGATACCGGCGTCTGCCAGCAGGCGTGCATCCAGGCGAGCCAGTTGACGACGGCTGGCCATACGACGCTGCCAAAGCAGCAGAGTGGAAGCTACGCGCAGGGGGAACGAAGCGTTGGATTGCTTGGCGGTGCTTTCAAAAACCAGACCGGAACTGAGGGTACGTTCCATGATGATCATCCTTCCGCTTATGGCGGCATTAGATAGTGATTTAACTGATACCAATGATCCTCCCCTCTTGTCCATAACAGTAGATACAGTTGCAGGTAAAGACGGCAAGCCAGTTAACTGTGTAACGCTACTGTTGCACTCGAAAGTGACTTAACTGTACTGGTGCGCACAAATATGGTGCAAGTTTATATAATTTGCTTGGCTCGTTGACAGGCTTGAGTGTAAAAACCAGTACAGTAGTACAGTTTTATAGAGTCTTGCTGGTATCTGTTTCGTTGAGCACGCAAAAAAGGGTCGCTAAGCGACCCTTTGAGGTTTGTGCGTACTTCAGAGCGTGTTACAGGGCAAGCATGCGACCTGTTTCTTCGAGGTTTTCATGCCATGCCAGCGCTTCACGCAAGATGTGCGGCGTGTGCCCGCCCCGCAGGCAAGCGCGCTCGAAGTAGTCGTTCAAGGCCGCGCGATAGTCAGGGTGCACGCATTTGTCGATGATCGCCCTGGCGCGTTCCCGAGGAGCCAGGCCGCGCAAGTCGGCCAGACCTTGCTCGGTGACCAGAATGTCCACGTCATGCTCGGTATGGTCCACATGGCTGACCATGGGGACCACACTCGAAATGGCGCCGCCCTTGGCAATCGATTTGGTCACGAATACGGCCAGGTGTGCATTACGGGCGAAGTCGCCGGAACCCCCAATGCCGTTCATCATTCGGGTGCCGCAGACATGCGTGGAGTTGACGTTGCCATAGAGGTCGAATTCCAGGGCAGTGTTGATACCGATGATGCCAAGGCGCCGAACCACTTCGGGGTGGTTGGAGATTTCCTGCGGGCGCAGCACCAGCTTGTCCTTGTACTTTTCCAGGTTGCCGAACACGTCGGCGTTGCGGCGACTGGACAGGGTGATGGAGCTGCCGGAGGCGAAGCGCAGCTTGCCCGCATCGATCAAGTCGAAGGTGGAGTCCTGCAGCACCTCGGAGTACATGGTCAGGTCTTCGAACGGCGAGTCGATGAGCCCGCACATCACGGCGTTGGCAATGCTGCCGATCCCCGCCTGCAAGGGGCCCAACCGGTTGGTCATGCGCCCTGCTTCCACCTCTTTCTTCAGGAAGCTGATCAGGTGGTCGGCAATGCCTTGGGTTTCGTCATCGGGTGGCAGCACCGTCGAGGGCGAATCGGGCTGGTCACTGATGACGATGCCCACGATCTTGGCAGGGTCGATGGCAATGGCGGTACTGCCGATGCGGTCGTCTACCTTAACCAATGGGATGGGCGTACGAGTAGGACGGTACGTAGGTATATAGATGTCGTGCAGCCCTTCAAGATTCGGGTTGTGCGACAAATTGATCTCGACGATCACTTTCTTGGCAAAGATCGCAAAGCTTGCCGAGTTGCCAACCGAGGTGGTCGGCACAATATGCCCCTGCTCGGTGATGGCCACCGCTTCGATCACGGCAATGTCGGGCAGCTTCAGTTGCTGGTTGCGCAGTTGCTCGACGGTCTCCGACAGATGCTGGTCGATGAACATGACCTTGCCATCGTTGATGGCCTTGCGCAGCGTACTGTCCACCTGGAATGGCATGCGGCGGGCCAGTACACCGGCTTCGGTCAGCTGTTTGTCCAGGTCGTTGCCAAGGCTCGCGCCGGTCATCAGGCTGATTTGCAGTGGCGACTGCTTGGCGCGTTCGGCCAGCGCGTGGGGGACGGCCTTGGCTTCACCGGCGCGGGTGAAGCCGCTCATGCCGACGGTCATGCCGTCCTCGATCAGGCCAGCGGCGTCGGCCGCACTCATTACCTTGCTATGCAGGGAGGACAAGCGGATGCGATCACGGTACATGGATTGTTATCTCGGGCTACTAAGCTACTGCAGCGCAGTCTAGTGATTTAGACCGGTGCCGTCCCGCGACCATGGTCGTATTACTCTCGCCGCTACATGGCCGTTGATCCGGATCAATAAATGAAAAAGCCCTGGCCGTTACCGACCAAGGCTTCTCGTTCATAGGGTCAGAACCGAACCTGCCTCACTCCACGGCCTTGACCATGTCTTCGATGACCTTCTTGGCATCGCCGAATACCATCATGGTCTTGTCGAGGTAGAACAGCTCGTTGTCCAGGCCGGCGTAGCCGCTGGCCATGGAGCGCTTGTTGACGATGATGGTCTTGGCTTTGAAGGCTTCGAGAATCGGCATGCCGGCAATGGGTGACTTGGGGTCATTCTTGGCGGCCGGGTTGACCACGTCGTTTGCGCCCAATACCAGGACTACGTCGGCCTGGCCGAACTCGGCATTGATGTCTTCCATCTCGAACACTTGATCGTAGGGTACTTCGGCTTCTGCCAACAGCACGTTCATGTGCCCGGGCATGCGTCCTGCCACCGGGTGAATGGCGTATTTGACGGTAACGCCGTTGTGCGTGAGCTTCTCGGTCAGTTCCTTGAGTGCGTGCTGGGCGCGGGCTACGGCCAGGCCATAGCCGGGAACGATGATCACGCTGTCGGCGTTGCTGAGCAGGAAGGTCGCATCGTCGGCCGAACCGGATTTCACCGGGCGCTGCTCCGTGGACCCTTGGGCAGCGCCAGCTTCGGCATCACCACCAAAGCCGCCCAGGATGACATTGAAGAACGAGCGGTTCATGGCCTTGCACATGATGTAGGACAGAATCGCCCCGGACGAGCCTACCAGCGAACCGGCGATGATCAACATGGAGTTGTTCAGCGAGAAGCCGATCCCTGCCGCCGCCCAGCCCGAGTAGCTGTTGAGCATCGACACCACTACCGGCATGTCCGCCCCGCCGATCGGGATGATGATCAGCACGCCCATGATGAACGCCAGAACCAGCATGAGGGTGAAGGCGCTGTAGTGGCCGGTGAAGGTGAACAGCAGCCCCAGCGCAATGGTAGTCAGGCCGAGAATGAGGTTGAGCTTGTGCTGACCGGCAAACTGTACCGGCGCACCCTGGAACAGGCGGAACTTGTATTTGCCCGACAACTTGCCAAAGGCGATCACCGAGCCCGAGAAAGTAATGGCACCAATGGCTGCCCCCAGGAACAGCTCCAGGCGGTTGCCCGTAGGGATCGGATCGCTGATGGCGGCGACGATGCCCATCGACTGGGGCTCGAGCACCGCGGCAATGGCGATGAATACCGCAGCAAGGCCGATCATGCTGTGCATGAAGGCGACCAGCTCAGGCATCTTGGTCATCTCGACCCGTTTGGCCATCACTGAGCCCGCAGTGCCGCCCACCAACAACCCGACGATCACATAGCCGATACCGGCCGTGGCCAGCTCAGCGCCGAGCTTATAGATGAGGCCGACCGTGGTGAGGATCGCGATACCCATGCCGATCATGCCGAACAGGTTGCCGCGCCGGGATGTAGTGGGATGGGACAGGCCCTTGAGCGCCTGGATGAAACACACCGAAGCGACCAGATACAGAAGCGTTACCAGATTCATGCTCATGCTGACTTCTGCCCCTCGTTCTTGACCTTTTTCTTGAACATTTCAAGCATGCGGCGGGTGACCAGGAACCCGCCAAACACGTTGACTGCAGCCAGGGCCACGGCGAGCGTGCCCATCACCTTTCCGGCAGGTGTGACCGTCAGCGCAGCGGCGAGCATGGCACCAACGATAACGATGGCCGATATTGCGTTGGTGACTGCCATCAGCGGGGTGTGCAAGGCCGGTGTAACGTTCCAGACCACGTGATAACCCACATAAATGGCCAGCACGAAAATGATGAGGTTATAAATGCCATGGGAAATCAGCATGTCTTCCATTTGTCGTGCTCCTCAGCCGTTCTTGCGGACGATTTGACCGTCGCGGCACATCAGGCAGGCCGCGACAATGTCGTCTTCGAGGTTGATGGTCAGGGCGCCGTCCTTGTCGAACAGCAGTTTCATGAAGTCCAGCAGGTTGCGTGCGTAAAGGGCCGAAGCGTCCGCTGCGACCAGGGCTGGCAGGTTCGTTGGGCCCACGATGGTGACACCATGGGCATGTACGACCTCGTCGGCCACGGTCAATGGACAGTTGCCGCCTTGGGCCGCTGCCAGGTCGATGACCACCGAACCTGGTTTCATCTGGGCAACCGTGTCGGCGCTCAACAGGGTAGGCGCTTTGCGGCCCGGGATCAGTGCGGTGGTAATGACGATGTCTGCTTGCCGAGCGCGCTCGTGTACGGCCTGAGCCTGGCGCTGCATCCAGCTTGCCGGCATGGGCCTGGCGTAGCCGCCGACGCCTTGGGCGCAGTCGCGCTCCTCATCGGTCTCGTACGGTACATCGATGAACTTGGCGCCGAGCGATTCGATCTGCTCCTTCACCGCAGGGCGCACGTCCGATGCCTCGATGACGGCGCCAAGACGCTTGGCCGTCGCAATCGCTTGCAGCCCCGCCACCCCTGCCCCCAGGATCAAGACGCGCGCAGCCTTCACCGTGCCGGCGGCTGTCATCAGCATCGGCATGAAGCGCGGATAATGATGCGCGGCCAGCAATACAGCCTTGTAGCCGGCGATGTTGGCTTGGGACGAAAGCACGTCAAGGCTTTGTGCCCGGGAAGTTCGGGGCGCGGCCTCTAGCGCAAAAGCCGTGAGGCCGCGCGCGGCCATTTTGGCGATAACGTCGTTGTCGAACGGGTTGAGCATGCCGACCAGAAGGCTGCCGCTGCTCATCAGCGCCAGTTCATCATCGGTTGGCGCGACTACCTTGAGCACCAACTGCGCGCCATAGGCTTCAGCCGCCGAGCCTAGGCGGGCACCGACAGCTTCATAGGCGCTGTCCGGAATGCTGGCATTGACCCCAGCGCCTTGCTGGACCGTAACCTGATGACCCTGACCTATCAGTTTCTTGATGGTTTCAGGCGTCGCGGCGACCCTTGTCTCGCCGGCCTGCGTCTCGAGCGGAACACCAATGTGCACGACTATTTCTCCTGCGATGACCTTTTTTATATTTTTGAGGCCAGCGCACTTCGTAGGGTGCGCCGGAGCGGCTAAGGGCCTTACCGCCCAATCCTGGGCGGGCACAGCATTTTGCAGACGAACCGAACGGGCTTCAATAGAATTTGGAGCGAAACCAAACAATAACTACAAGTCACCATGTGACCAGATGTCGCAGCTAATCTGTCACAAGCGCTCAAGCATCTTTATTCGCCAGGTTATGGCGATTTTCAGCGGAAAATCTGAATTTTTCGCGTGTAGGCAGGCGAATGTCGCAAACAGAGTCCTGATTAAAGAACGCGGGAGCACTTTATCACCGTCAGAAGCATTGCAATATGGTTATTTAAATGCGACAGATGATTATATCTGTAGGTGTAAATTATAATTGACTACGGGGTCAGCTTTCTTTGGTGTCCGCGAAGTTCGCCGCCTGCGCCACTAGCCATTCACGAAATGCATCCAGCGTGGTCGATTCGACCCTGCGCTCCGGAATCATCAGATAGTAGGCCCTGTCGCTACGTAGAACATGCCTGTTAGCGACCACCAACCTACCCTCGCCGAGCTCGCGTTGAATCAGAAAGGGTGGAATGAGCGCGACCCCCATTGCGTGCATGGCCGCTTGTGCGAGCATTGAAAAAAGCTCAAGGCGGGGGCCGGTCATGTCGGTTGCTACAGAAATGCCGACGCTACTGAACCACTGGCGCCACGCATAGGGCCGGGTGCTTTGCTGCAGCAGGGGGAGTTGTGCAATGTCGTGAGCCTGGAGGGTTTGCCTGCCACCGAGCAATGCGGGGCTGCAGACAGGGACAGGATTTTCACCCATCAGCCTGTGCGACCGAGTGCCTGACCAATCACCGTCACCAAAGTAGATGGCGGCATCGAAGCTGGTATCGGCAAATAGGAAAGGCCTTGTGCGATTGGTCAGGTTGACCGTGACATCGGGCTGGCGCTGCTGGAAATCCATCAAGCGCGGCAGCAACCATTGAGTGCCGAACGTAGGCACCACTGCAAGCTCGATCACGCTGGCGCCCTGCTGACGCATGACCGACAGCGTATCGCGCTCTACCGCATCGAGTTGCGCCGCCACTTGCCGGCTGTAGGACAGCCCTGCCTCGGTTAGCTTCACGCCCCGGTGTGAGCGGCGGAACAACTCGACGTTCAAAAAGCCCTCAAGGCTGCCGATCTGCCTGCACACAGCGCCTTGGGTCAGCGACAGTTCCTGGGCAGCCTTGGTGAAGCTTTCGTGGCGTGCGGCAGCCTCGAAGCAAACCAGGGCGGTAGTGCTGGGTATCTTCCGACGCATGCCTATCCCTCACTCGTGGATGATCGGTTTTTGGGTTTTCACTTATTTATGAGTGAGAAAATAGCACTCCTGGGTGCACAAACGTCGTTTGTCCTCGCCGTTTGCCCGGCCTAGGATCACGGCATACGTCATCCACCGTTCTGGGAGAAATGCACTCATGGCCGCCAAAGCAAGCTTTAGCTGGATCGACCCCCTCTTGCTGGATCAACAGCTCACTGAAGAGGAGCGCATGGTTCGAGACAGTGCCTATCAGTTCGCCCAGGACAAGCTGGCTCCGCGTGTGCTTGAAGCGTTCCGTCATGAGAAGACAGATACAGCGATCTTTCGTGAGATGGGTGAAGTGGGGCTGCTGGGCGCCACGATTCCGGAGCAGTACGGTGGGAGCGGTCTGAACTACGTGTGTTACGGGCTCATTGCTCGCGAGGTAGAGCGCATCGACTCGGGGTATCGCTCGATGATGAGCGTGCAGTCGTCGCTGGTGATGGTGCCGATCAATGAATTTGGCTCCGAAGCACAGAAGCAGAAGTACTTGCCCAAGCTGGCCAGTGGCGAGTGGATTGGTTGCTTTGGCCTTACTGAGCCCAACCATGGGTCGGACCCGGGGTCGATGGTCACGCGTGCCCGGAAAGTCGAGGGCGGCTATCGCTTGACCGGTAGCAAGATGTGGATCACCAACAGTCCTATCGCTGATGTGTTCGTGGTATGGGGCAAGGATGATGCAGGTGACATCCGCGGTTTCGTTTTGGAAAAGGGCTGGGAGGGCCTGAGTGCACCGGCCATTCATGGCAAGGTCGGGCTGCGCGCCTCCGTGACGGGTGAGATTGTGATGGACAACGTGTTTGTGCCCGAGGAGAACATGTTCCCTGAGGTGCGCGGGCTCAAGGGGCCTTTTACTTGCCTGAACTCTGCGCGCTACGGGATTTCCTGGGGAGCGCTAGGCGCTGCCGAGGCCTGCTGGCACACAGCGCGGCAGTACACCCTGGACCGGCAGCAGTTTGGCAGGCCGCTGGCGGCCAACCAGCTGATTCAGAAGAAGCTGGCCGACATGCAGACCGAGATCACCTTGGCGCTGCAAGGCTGCTTGCGCTTGGGGCGCATGAAGGATGAGGGCACGGCTGCTGTCGAGATCACGTCGATCATGAAGCGCAATTCATGTGGCAAGGCGCTGGACATCGCCCGCATGGCGCGTGACATGTTGGGCGGTAATGGCATCTCGGACGAATTCGGCGTGGCGCGTCATCTGGTGAACCTTGAGGTGGTGAATACCTACGAAGGCACCCATGACGTGCATGCTCTGATACTGGGGCGTGCGCAGACGGGTATCCAGGCTTTCTATTGATAAGGAGGCGGTCATGGGAGCGCTTTCGCATCTACGCGTGCTGGATCTGTCACGGGTACTGGCGGGGCCATGGGCTGGTCAGATCCTTGCGGACCTGGGTGCCGATGTAATCAAGGTCGAGCGCCCAGGTAAGGGGGATGACACGCGGGCGTGGGGGCCGCCTTATCTCAGGGACAGCGAGGGTGGCAGTACCGGCGAGGCGGCCTATTATCTGGCGGCCAACCGCAACAAGCGTTCGATCACGATCGACTTTACCCAGGCCGATGGCCAGCGACTGATTCGCGAGTTGGCTGCCAAGAGCGATATCGTCATTGAAAACTTCAAGGTAGGTGGCTTGGCGGGCTATGGGTTGGATTATCCCAGCCTGAAGGCTGTCAATCCGAAGCTCATCTACTGTTCGATCACCGGGTTCGGGCAGACAGGTCCTTACGCGCAGCGTGCGGGTTATGACTTCATGATTCAGGGGCTTGGGGGGCTCATGAGCCTGACAGGGCTGCCGGAGGGTGAGGTGGGTGCGGGGCCTGTGAAGGTTGGGGTGGCGCTGACGGACATTCTTACCGGGCTGTATTCGACGGTGGCGATTCTGGCGGCACTGTCTCATCGGGAGCAGCGTGGTGAAGGTCAGCACATCGACATGGCCCTGCTGGATGTCCAGGTGGCGTGCCTGGCCAATCAGGCGATGAATTACCTGACAACGGGCGCGCCGCCGCGGCGACTGGGCAATGCGCATCCGAATATCGTGCCTTATCAGGACTTTCCCACGGCCGATGGCGATTTCATTCTCACCGTGGGCAACGATGGCCAGTTTCGCAAGTTTGCAGAGGTGGCTGGAAATGCTCAGTGGGCGGATGATCCGCGGTTCGCTACCAATAAGGCGCGTGTGGCCAATAGAGGCGAACTAGTGCCTTTGATCCGCCAGGTGACGGTGTTCAGAACGACGGCGCAGTGGGTGAGTGATCTGGAAGCAGTAGGTGTGCCGTGCGGGCCCGTCAACGACCTGGCGCAGGTGTTTAGTGATCCCCAGGTAATGGCGCGAGAACTGGCGGTGACCATGGCGCACCCGCTGGCGGGGACAGTGCCCCAGGTCGCTTCGCCGATTCGCTTGTCGCAGACGCCTGTTGAGTACAGGCATGCGCCACCTCTATTAGGTGAGCACACGGAGAGCGTATTGAAGGCGCTGCTAAGCGTGCCGGATTCCGAAGTGGAGCGACTGCGGGTGGCTGGGGTGATCTAGCGGGTCATTGCATCTATAGATAAGCGGGGGGGCGGCAGCCCCCCCGCTTTGCTTTTGATTTATATGAAATTAAAGGTTGACGCGGTTTCGAATCCCCTTATAATGCGCCCCACTTCCAGCGACATCGGAACGCGAAACTCCTTGAGATTCAATGGGTTAGCTAGTTCGGGTGGTGCTGTAAGGGCTACGATCGAACAGATCGGCAGCGGTTGAGAAGAAGGTTGACAGCGTGTTGAAACGCTGTAGAATTCGCCTCCCGCTACGAGAGATCGAAGCGAGTCAAGTGTTTGAAGTTGAACGAGTTTCTCGAAACAAACTTCAAAATAAACGCTTG
>NZ_JBICKP010000001.1:0-13288 GCF_043104335.1 Pseudomonas sp. WSY_20 | reverse complement strand
AAAGCCAACGCAACCGCAACCGCAACGGCAACGGCAACGGCAACGGCAACGGCAACGGCAACGGCAACGGCAACGGCAACGGCATTTTGGACGATAGCTTAGGGATATATCGATTAAAGCGATAAAATAGAGCCGATATTTACGCTTATTTTAGATGTTTCATAAGCGCATGATGGCCCTATTACACCTTTTGAAGGAGTCCAATCATGCTTCAACTACGACCATTCAACACCCTGGGCGCCGCCAACCACGGCTGGCTCGATGCGCACCATCACTTCTCGTTCGCCGAGTACTACGACCCAGCCCGCATGCACTGGGGCAACCTGCGGGTCTGGAACGACGACATCATCGCCGCTGGCAGCGGGTTCCCACCCCACCCTCACCGGGACATGGAAATCATCACCTACGTGCGCGAAGGGGCCATTACCCATGAAGACAACCTGGGCAACAAGGGCCGGACCGAGGCTGGCGACGTGCAGGTGATGAGCGCCGGCACAGGCATCGCGCACAGTGAGTACAACCAAGAGGACAGCGAGGCGCGCATTTTCCAGATCTGGATCGTGCCCGAGCGCACTGGTGATGCACCGTCCTGGGGTACACGCCCGTTTCCCAAGGGTGAACGCGGCGAAGGCTTCGTGACCCTGGCCAGTGGCAGAGATGGCGATGAAGGCAGCCTGCCGATTCGTACCGATGCCCGCCTGGTCGCCGCAACGCTGCGCGCCGGAGAAACCGCCGAGTACCGGTTCGACCCCAAGCGTCGCGGTTACCTCGTCCCGGCCAAGGGCCGCATCGAGGTCAATGGGCTGCAGGCCAATGCCCGGGACGGCGTGGCCATCGCCGAAGAAACGTTGCTGCAGGTCACCGCCCTGGAAGACAGCGAGATCGTGCTGGTGGACGTCGCCTGAAACGCTGGCACTCAGCCGGGCCGGTCCTCAAGGATTGCCCGGCTGGGCCAGCTCAGCCAGCACTTCGGCGGACGTGATGACCTGGCGGAAATGATGCTCCCACAAGGCGATGCCCATCTTCGCCGAACGATCCAGCGAGGAGCCGACGGTCATGTCGGTCACCAGAGTCGGCATCAACCCGGCATCGAACAGCGCGAAACCGGCTGCCAGCACACAGGTGTCGGTCTGCAAACCGCTCACCAGCACACGCTCCACCCCGAGACCGCGCAGGTACTCGATCATCTCTTTACCCGGTCCGTAACCATGCTTGATGAACACCCGATCGGCTTCGATCAGGCTTTCATCCTGGGCAGCCGGGTGCCAGCCCAATTGCCGCTCGAAAGGTGTCACGCGCTCATCGTGCAACTCGACCGAGGCGATGGTAGGTATGTTGGCCGAAAGCAGTCGCAGGCCGTCGACCAACCATTCCGGCGGGTTGAATGTGGACTGCACGTCCACGATGAGCAGGACCTGACGCATGAGCACCTTCCGTCATGAAAAAGCCATGGAGTATACCCGCCTGGGCCTGACAAGCGCGTTGAAGCCCAACCCGCTCATGCACGACGGTGCTCAATCAGGCTGATGAACAAATCTTCATGCAGGCTTGAGCCCCGCAGGCTCGGGCGGCCTGGGCGCGGCCCACCTCACCGCGGTGCGCGGCGCCTTGAGGCGGGCATGCAGCTTGCGTAGCATCACTGCCCCACCCGGCACCAGCCCGTTACCAACGCCTGCCCGCCCAGCCTTCTACAGACAGAGCCCATGCCCCAACCGATCCCCCTCAAGGACCATGAAAAGGAAAAGCACCTGGTCAACCGCCGGCTCCTGGCCTGCGCTGCGCTGGTCTTCAGCCTAGTCGCCATCCTGATTGGTCGGTTGTATGTGCTGCAAGTCATCCAGCATGACCAGCAAAGCGCCGTGTCGGAGAACAATCGCGTCCATGTGCTGCCGATCGCACCCGAGCGAGGCTTGATCTACGACCGCAATGGCACTGTGCTGGCCGACAACAAGCCCAGCTTCGACCTGACCATGACCCGTGAACGGACCGGCGGCGACAGCGCCAAGGTGCTCGACACCCTGACCCAGGTGCTGGGGCTCGATGACGAGGACCGCAAACAGTTCGACAAGGACCTGCGACGCGGGCGCAAACCCTTCGAGCCGGTCACCTTGATGGTGGGCTTGAGCGAAGAGCAGATTGCCTTGATTGCCGTCAACCAGTTCCGCCTGCCGGGCCTTGAGGTGGAGCCGCAATTCATTCGCGAATACCCGCTGGGCGAGCACTTCGCCCATTCGGTCGGCTACGTAGGCCGCATCAACGAAAAAGAGGCCAAGACCCTGGACAGCATCGAGTACCGGGGGACTCAGTCGATCGGCAAGACGGGCATCGAACGTTTCTATGAAAGTCAGTTGCACGGCCACGTAGGCTACGAGGAAGTCGAGACCAACGCCCAGGGCCGGGTGATGCGTGTGCTCAATCACAAGGCCCCCACGCCAGGTCAGGACATCGTGCTGACCCTCGATGCCCACCTGCAACTGGCGGCGGAAAAGGCCCTGGGCGAGCGCCGAGGCTCGGTGGTGGTGCTGGACCCGGCCAACGGCGATGTGCTGGCGATGGTCAGCAACCCGGGGTTCGATCCCAACCTGTTCGTCAAGGGCATCAGCTTCAAGCAGTACGCACAACTGCGCGACTCCATCGACCGCCCCCTGTTCAACCGCGTGCTGCGCGGGCTGTATGCCCCAGGGTCGACGGTCAAACCCGAAGTGGCCATTGCCGGGCTGGACAGCGGCGTGATCACGCCGGCCAACCGCGTGTTCGACCCGGGTTACTACGAGTTGCCCAACTACGATCACAAATACCGTAACTGGAACCGCAGCGGTGATGGCTGGGTGGACATGTACACCGCGATCATGCGTTCCAACGACACCTACTTCTACGACCTGGCGCACAAACTGGGTATCGAGCGCCTGCACGACTACATGGCCGAATTCGGTCTTGGCCAGAAGGTGTCGCTGGACATGTTCGAAGAAGCGGCCGGGCTGATGCCTTCGGCCGAATGGAAGCGCGCGACCCGCCGACAGCCCTGGTTCCCCGGTGAAACGTTGATTCTGGGTATTGGTCAGGGCTACATGCAGGTCACGCCATTGCAACTGGCGCAAGCCACCAGCCTGCTGGCCAGCAAAGGCGTATGGCATCGCCCGCACCTGGCGATGACCGTCGGTGGCGATGCGCCCATCGACCCTAACCCCATGCCCGATATCGTGCTGCACGACAAACGCGCCTGGGATCAGGTGAGCCAGGGTATGCAAATGGTCATGCACGACCCGCGCGGCATCGCGCGCGCTGCCGCCGCTGGCGCGCAATACCGCATTGCCGGCAAGAGCGGTACGGCCCAGGTGGTGGCCATCAAGCAAGGGGAACGCTACAACCGCAACAAGACCCTGGAACGACACCGTGACAACGCCTTGTTCGTCGGGTTCGCCCCGGCCGAGCACCCCAGCGTGGTCGTGGCGGTGATGATCGAAAACGGCGAAGCCGGTGGGCGGGTGGCAGGCCCGGTAGTGCGCGAGGTCATGGATGCCTACCTGCTGGACGAACAAGGTCATCTAAAGCCCGAATACGCCGGCAGCTCGGCGGGCAAGTCACCTGCCCACGGCTGAAGGCAAAGCCCGCAGGCGGTCAGGCCTTGCGTTCAGGGCGCAACGCGGGGCATCAGATCGTAAGGGTGCTGCCACCCCGGCAACGCCTGCAGTCGCGCTTTCCAGGCTTCGATGTGCGTGTACTGCTGCACGTTCATGCCGGTGTCCTCGGGCATGAACACATAACCGGCCAGCGACAAGTCGGCGATGGTCACCCGCGCGCCGACCATGAACGGTGTGCCGGCCAGGTGCGCATCGACGATGCGGTAGGCCGCGGCGGCTCGCTCGCGCAGGAACGTCGTCACCTCGGTTTCGCCCGTCTTCTTCAGGCACAACAAAAAGCGCAGCGCCGCGTAGTAGCTGGTGAACTTGTGGTTGTCGAACAGCATCCAGCGCCAGATCTCACGCCGCTCTTCTTCACTCTGGGGGCCGAACTGGCCTGTTTGTGCGCTCAAGTAGTCGAGGATCAACGCCGACTGGGTCAAGCAGGTGCCCCCATGCATCAGCACCGGCACCTCACCCTGCTCGTTCACCTCGTCGCGCCACATCGGGTCGCGGGTCTGGCCATTGAAGAAGTCCACGAACACCGGCTGCCAGTCCTGGCCGGTCAGTTCGAGCATCAGCGCAGCCTTGTAGGCATTGCCGGATTCGGCGAAACAATGCAGCGTGTACTCGGACATGGTGCAGCCCTCGGTGGCTGTTGGGGTAGGCCGCTGAGCAGAGCACACCCGTGGCGATGCGGTCAATCCGGGCCTGACGTCGATGTTGGCCAGGCCCGTTGACCCGCCCAACCCTGCCCCGCCTGAGCAGACCATCGGCTAACGCTTCGGTGAGGGAACTCCACCTGCATGCGTAGCCTCTCACCAATAGTGGTAATCCCCTGGGCTTCACCTATTGGAGAACACGACATGCGCCAACTTGCCCTCGTACCCGCACTGCTGCTTCTGTTGCCTGCCGGCGCTGCCATGGCCCGCGTCGACGGCCGCGACATTGCCACTTCGGCCGGTGTCTCGGCTTCGCTGTACTCAACGTTCAAGGATGACAAACGCATCATTCCTGCCCGTGACGAGCTGTCTGCGTTCGTCGCCAGCGGTGGTGCCATTCGTGGTGCCTACGTGGAAGCTGCCTTGCAGCAAGCACGCAAGGACCACCCCGGCCTGCAAGTCAACGATGAAGAACTCGCTCGCGCCATCCTCTCCCAGGACGACCCTCTGGTCGCCCAGCAATGACTGCCGCCGGCGTTGGCCCTCGTTGTGGCCAGCGCCGGTCGTAGCCCGCCCCGCAAGCCCTAAGTCCAGACTGGGGCTACACTCGTCATGACCCTATAAGAACAACGCATCCAAGTGAGATGACGATGCTGTATGACGAACACGTCGACGGCGCGCTGCCGACAGTTGATCGCGAGCTTTTGGTTCAGTCCCTGCGCGAGGCACTGCCTGACCTTCAGGTGCTCCACCGCGATGAAGACCTCAAGCCGTATGAATGCGACGGTCTGGCGGCGTACCGTACGGTGCCGCTGCTGGTGGTGTTACCCGAGCGCGTAGACCAAGTGCAGAGCGTGCTGCAGCTTTGCCACCGGCTCACCGTACCGGTCGTGGCTCGCGGCGCCGGGACCGGGCTGTCTGGCGGTGCCATGCCCTTGGCCAAAGGCGTGTTGCTGGTGATGGCGCGGCTCAATCGTATTCTCGAAGTCAACCCCCAAGGCCGCTTCGCCCGGGTTCAGCCGGGCGTTCGCAACTTAGCCATTTCCCAGGCCGCCGCCCCTTACGGGTTGTACTACGCCCCCGACCCTTCATCGCAGATCGCCTGCACCATCGGTGGCAATGTCGCTGAGAACGCAGGCGGCGTGCATTGCCTGAAGTACGGTCTGACCGTGCACAACATCCTCAAACTGGAGGTGTTGACCGTGGAAGGTGAACGGCTGACCCTGGGTAGCGATGCGCTCGACAGTCCTGGGTTCGACCTTCTAGCACTGTTCACCGGCTCCGAAGGCATGCTGGGGATCGTCACCGAGGTGACCGTGCGGCTGCTACCCAAGCCCCCCGTGGCACGGGTTCTGCTTGCCAGCTTCGACCGGGTCGAGGACGCCGCGCGGTCTGTTGCCCACATCATTGCCGCCGGCATCATTCCCGGGGGGCTGGAAATGATGGATAACCTGGCCATTCGGGCGGCCGAGGACTTCATCCATGCCGGGTACCCAGTGGAGGCAGCCGCCATCCTCTTGTGTGAACTCGACGGGGTCGAGGCCGATGTGCACGAAGACTGCGAACGGGTGGCCACACTGTTCACCCAGGCCGGTGCCAGCGAGGTGCGGCTGGCGTGTGACGAGGCGCAGCGTGCACAGTTCTGGGCAGGACGCAAGAATGCCTTCCCTGCCGTCGGCCGCTTGTCCCCGGACTACTACTGCATGGACGGTACGATTCCGCGGCGTGAGCTGCCCCGCGTGCTGGTGAGAATTAGTGAAATGGCGCGCGAGCATAGGCTGCGGGTGGCCAATGTGTTCCATGCAGGTGACGGCAATATGCACCCGCTGATCCTGTTCGACGCCAACCAGCCTGGCGAGCTGGAGCGGGCCGAGTCCCTGGGTGGAAAAATCCTGGAGCTGTGCGTGGCCGTTGGTGGGAGCATCACCGGGGAGCATGGGGTCGGCCGGGAGAAGATCAACCAGATGTGCGCCCAGTTCACCCATGACGAGCTGCGGGTGTTTCACGCCGTCAAGGCTGCATTCGACCCGCAGAGCTTGCTCAACCCTGGCAAGAACATTCCCACGCTGCACCGCTGCGCCGAATTCGGTGCGCTGCACGTGCACCATGGGCAGTTGCCCTTCCCTGCGCTGGAGCGGTTTTGATGGGCACGGACCAGGATGCAAGCCAGGCGTTGCTCGAGCAGGTTCGCCAGGCGCTGGATGCCGGTACGCCCTTGCGCATCCAGGGCAGTGGCAGCAAGGCCATGATCGGCCATGCCGTCAACGGGCAAGTGCTCGATACACGCGGCCATCGCGGCATCGTCAGTTACGACCCCACGGAGCTGGTGCTGACGGCTCGCGCCGGTACGCCGTTGCGCGACATTGAGGCGGCGTTGCAGGAAAACGGTCAGATGCTGGCTTGCGAGCCACCGCACCTGGGCCCGGGTGCCACCTTGGGCGGCATGGTGGCGGCTGGCTTGTCCGGGCCCAGGCGGCCCTGGTCAGGATCGGTCCGTGACTTCGTGCTGGGCACCCAGGTAATCACAGGCCAGGGCAGCGTGCTGCGCTTCGGCGGCCAAGTGATGAAAAACGTGGCCGGGTATGACCTTTCACGGTTGCTGGCAGGCAGTTTCGGCTGCCTGGGTGTGCTGACCGAGGTGTCGCTTAAAGTCCTGCCCGTGCCGCGGCACTGCGTAAGCCTGCGCCTTGGAATGGATCGGAGCCAGGCCTTGGCCGCGCTCACGCGCTGGAGCTCGGAACCACTGCCGCTCAGTGGTGCCTGCCACGATGGACAAGCATTGTTCGTGCGCCTGGAAGGTGGCGAGGGTTCGGTAGCGTCGGCCCGCCAGCGCCTGGGGGGCGAGTACGTGGACGGCGAGTTCTGGACGCAACTGCGTGAGCAGCGCCTGGCATTCTTCACCCAGGGCAGCGAGCCCTTGTGGCGTGTGTCGGTACCCCTCGCAACAGGGGAACTGCACCTGCCGGGACGCCAATGGCTGGACTGGGCAGGCGCCCAGCGCTGGCTGCGGACAGACGCCCCAGCCCATGTCATTCACCGCATCGCCGAACAGGCGGGTGGCCACGCGCTGTGCCTCACCCCAGGCCAGGCCCCCTACCCGCCCTTGTCAGAGCCGCTGATGCGCTACCACCGGAGCCTCAAGGCCCAACTGGACCCCAAGCGCATCTTCAATCCTGGCCGTCTGTACCCGGACCTCTGAGGGCAGCCCATGCAGACCAACCTGAGTGACAGCGCACGCACACTCGAGCGCGCCGAGGAGGCAGAACGCATCCTGCGCGCGTGCGTACACTGCGGCTTCTGCACAGCGACCTGCCCCACCTACCAGCTGCTTGGCGATGAGCTCGATGGCCCGCGCGGGCGCATCTACCTGATCAAGCAGGTGCTCGAAGGCCAGCCCGCCACTACCAGTACTCAATCTCATCTGGACCGATGCCTGTCGTGCCGCAGCTGCGAAACCACTTGCCCGTCGGGTGTGCGTTACCACGACCTGCTGGACATTGGCCGGGCCGTCGTGGAGCAGCAGGTGCCACGACCACTGGGCCAGCGCCTGTTACGTCACGGCCTGCGCTTTGCGATGGTGCGCCCCGCCGTTTTCAAGGCCCTGCTGCGAACTGGCCAAGCCCTGCGCCCCTGGCTACCGGCGCAGGCCCAGCAAAAGGTGCATTTGCAAAAGGCGGCTGACCTGATGCGCCCGGCGGTGCGCCATCCGCGGCGTGTCCTGATGCTCGAGGGGTGTGTGCAACCGGCATTGTCACCGGCGACCAACGCCGCGGCGGCGCGCCTGCTCGATCGCCTCGGTATCAGCGTGACCCCTGCACCGGCCGAGGGTTGCTGTGGAGCAGTGGACTACCACCTCAACGCCCAGGCGCAAGGTTTGCAGCGCGCACGGCGGCGCATCGATGCCTGGTGGCCAGCCGTTGAGGCGGGCGTCGAGGCTATCGTGATCCCAGCAAGCGGCTGCGCCGCGTTCGTGCGCGAGTATGCTCACCTGTTGGCTGCTGACCCGGCCTATGCAGCCAAGGCGGCGCGGGTCAGCAGCCTGTGCCGTGACTTGGTGGAAGTCCTGGGGGATGCGCCCGTCGAGCAGCTGGCGGTGCCCGCCGGACGGCGCCTGGCGTTTCACTGTCCGTGCACTCTGCAACATGCCTTGAAACTGGGTGGCGCTGTGGAAGCGCTATTGATCCGGCTGGGGTTTACCCTGACTCCGGTCACCGATGCCCACCTGTGCTGTGGCTCGGCAGGCACCTATTCGCTGACCCAGCCAGGGTTGTCCAGGCAGCTGCGCGACAACCGGCTGGACGCCCTGGAACGCGGGCAACCGGACGAGATAGCCACCGCCAACATCGGCTGCCAGGTGCATTTGAATGGCGCCGGGCGCACCGCGGTTCGGCACTGGGTGGAGATCGTCGAAGAGGCGCTCAGGCACGCAGAAGAGCGCGCCGGGGCGAACGAGGGATAGGCGTCCCCTGCCGCCTTGTGCATCTCGTCCTTGGTAAGCTTCATCGTCGCCCATTTACTTGATTGGGATTTTTCACCGGCCAACCTAGGAACCGTCCTACTTGTCGCATGGCAGAGCAGAAAACATGATCGACGCAGTCGCCCCCACACAGGACGCTGCGCATGCTCGCCAACCCGCACCTTCTTGCCGAACTGCGCAGCCACCTGCGCGAACTGCTCACCCATGACCTGGCCAACCCAGACCAGGACCCTCATCTGTCTGGCGTCATGTTCTTCTGCGTCACCGACGAGCCATCCAGGCAACTGATCGAGCGAATCGAACTGCTCGCCAGCGAAGCGTTTTTCGATGCTCGGGGCCGGGCCATCACCCATCACATGAAGGCCGCCGTCGTGGAAGGGGTTCAGATCAAGCGCTGCCGTAGCGCCCCTGCCGACGAAACCCGCATCCGCATCATTCTCTCGGGCAAAGGCTACATCACGGTGAGCATGGCCAGGGCCTAAGCAGTCTTGCTGCGGCGTGAGCAGGCACCCCGCCGTACGCAATCCGCTATCCTGAGCGCTCTCTTGCTTTGGAATGCTCCATGGAACTGCATATTCGCCTGGAGGGCCGCAAAGGCTTGGCTGCCCAGCTCTACGCGCAGTTGCGCGCAGGCATCGAATGCGGTCACCTGGCGGCTGGCAGCCAGTTGCCGCCCAGCCGCTTGCTGGCCGAGCAATTGGGAGTGTCGCGCAAGACCGTCGCGGACGCCTATGCACGCCTCACCCAGGACAACTTGCTGAGCGCGGTAGTCGGCCGGGGTACGTTCATCAATACGCTTGCACCCAAGCGCAGCGCGCCGCCAAGCGCCTTGCCCCTTGCCGGCGATGCGTCGCTCAGGCGCTGGCAATCCCGCGCCACCGTACTGGGCCAACGTCAAGCGCAATTGGGGGTGCGTTATGACTTCATCGGCGGTGTGGCGAGCAAGGCGCTATTCCCGTTCGACCTGTGGCGCAGCTGCCTGAACTACGCCGTGCGGCGAAGCCAGCATCATCCACAGCGGCATTTCCCAGCCCAGGGCCTTGCGGAACTGCGCGAGGTCATCGCCCACCACATCGCCTACGCCCGGGGCGTGCACTGCACGGCTGACGATATACTTGTGTGCAACGGCGCCCAGCAGGCCCTGGACCTGATCGCCAGGGTGCTGGTGGAGCCTGGCTGCAAGGTCGCCATGGAGGACCCGGGGTATCCGCCGGCACGGCAGTTGTTCCTGGCCTTGGGCGCCCAGCTGCAGGGGGTGCCGGTGGATGAAGAAGGTTTGTGCGTTGACCAGATTGCCGAGGGCACGCGGCTGATCTATGTCACGCCTTCGCACCAGTTCCCATTGGGCATGCCGATGGGCGAGACACGCCGGCGAGCGCTGCTGGCCCGGGCAGCCGCGTTGGGTGCGCTGATCATCGAGGACGACTACGACTGCGAATTCCGCTATCTGGGGCCTAGGGCCGATGCGCTGCAACGCCTGGACACCCAGGGCCTTGTGGCTTACGTCGGCACGTTCTCCAAGACCCTGCTCCCGGAGTTGCGCCTGGGTTATGCCGTTTTGCCAGAAGCCGTGCTCAAGGCCAGTTGCGTGGCCAAGCAATTGAGCGACTGGCACAGCCCGACCGTGCTGCAGTGGGCCCTGGCCCGCTTCGTGGAACAGGGGCATCTGAACCGGCACATCCGCCGTTGCCATGAGGTATACAGCGCGCGTCGCGATCGCGTGTTGCAGCGTCTGGACGACGACCTTGCCCCTTGGCTCAGGGCCATTCCCGCCGAGGCGGGGTTTCATCTAAGTGCCTTGGCGCAAACGGGGCTCGACGTGGAGCACCTGGTCGAACAGGCACGCAAGGTCGACCTGGGCATTTACTCGCTCGCCCCGTTCTTCAATGAAACGCCAGTGCGTCCGGGGCTGTTGATGGGCTTTGGTGCCATTGAAATGCTCGACATCGACCCAGCATTCGACCGACTGCGCGATACCCTGCGGCGGATCAGCTGAGGGCATCGATGTTATCGACCGGGACGGGTCGAGCTAGCGCCTTCGCGTAGCTCTGCGGGCTGAAGGCTATCGTCACCAGCAGCATCGTCAACACGCTGGCCGTGAGCACGGTCCACGCGCCTTGAAAATCACCGTCGAGCGCACGCAGCCACCCGATGATGTACGGCACACAGCCGGTGATGATGAAGCCGATACCCTGGACGAATCCCGCCAGGCCGCCGGCTTCGGCTGGCGTAGGAAGATGTTCGAGGGTCAGGGTCAGGCTTTGGCTGAAACAGGCGCCCAGCCCGAACCCGATCAACGCTACCCAAAGCCCTGGTGCGGCGGTGGGTGCCATCAGTAACCCCATGAACCCTACCAGTTGAATCGACAGCGCCAGCGCAAGGCCTGGGCGCCGATCCACCCAGCGCCTGAGCAGCAGCGGCAGGCCCAATGCGCCCAGTACCTGGAATAGGGTCATCAACCCCACCAGGTCGGCGCCTCCCTGTGCGCTGCCACCCTGCTCCAGATAAAACGCTGGCAGCCAGGCGACCATGCTGGTGTAGCCGCCATTGATCAAACCGAAGTACACGGCCAGCAACCAGGCCCGTCGGTGGCCAAACCAGTGCCCGCCGTTTGCTTTTAACACGAGGGGCTGTATGTTGCGTGGCCGCAGGATGAGCCATGCCAGCATGGCAAGCATCGCCGGTGCGGCCCAGGCCCCCAGGCCCATTTGCCATTGCCCGGAATACTCAGCCAGGTGCGGGCCCAGCACAGCAGCCAGCCCGCCGCCGCTCATCAAGGCAGCCGAGTACAGGCCCATTGCGCCAGCAAGGCGCCCCGGAAACCAGCGATTGACCAACCCTGGCATCATGCCCTGCACCACCGCCACGCCCAAGCCTGCAAGCACGGCGCTGGCAACCAGTGCCCAGGCACTTTGAAGTTGCAACCGCCAGAGGCACGCCAGCGCGATGGCCGCCAAACCACCGAGCATGCCGGCGTGTTCGCTCAGCCATCGGCGTGACCAAGGGTGCAGTAATGGAACCGCTCCCATGCACAACACCGGCAGCGCCGTCAGCAATGCCGCTTGCTGATAACCCAGGCCGGTACTGATGCGCATTGGCTCGAGCAAAGGGCCGATGCTGGTCAGGATGGGGCGCAGGTTCAAGGCCAGCAGCACGACCAGCATCGCTCTCCAGACTACTGTCATTGATCGTTGGCCTGTTGCCACTGAGCGTACAGCCCGCTTTCGTCGTCGGGCTTGAAGGCGCGCAGCGGCAATGACTGCTGCTGGGGCGCACGCGTCATCTGCGCGTACAAGTCAGCGGTAGACAGCCCGTAAGGCTGGCCTTCGTCGTTGTCATAGGCGAACCAGGCCTGGCTGATACCGCACAGGTGCATGGCCGCCAGGCACATGGGGCATGGGTGGCCGCTGGCATACACCTGGGCGCCGTCAAGACGGGCGCGCCCCAGCGCCTGGCTGGCCTGGCGGATGACTTGCATCTCGGCATGGGTGGTCGGGTCTTGTGAGCGGTGTATCTCATTGACACCGCGCGCCACAACCTGGCCTTGGTACACCAGGACGGCACCGAACGGCCGGCCTCCGGCTGCGATGTTGGCGCGTGCCAGTTCGAGGGCCTCGCGCATGAAACGGACTTCTGGCATGGCTCGATCTCCTTGGATGGGACGGGTCATTATCCTGAGTCGGTGGCAGTGGCAGAAATGAAGAGATTGGATGCCTGTCAGTGGGGATGCGAATGGCAGGATTGGCCTCCCCGAAGATGAGCGGATTGGCTATCGGACGTATCGGTGCCCGAGGGTATCGTGACGCCACCCTAAAGCGTTTCTGGAGAGCGCCATGCAACACCGCATCGACTGGTCGAAACAAGCCCCTGACGCCTACAAGGCCATGGCAGCCCTGGAGCAGGCGTTGACCCGCACGGGCCTTGAGCACGATCTGCTTGAACTGGTGCGCTTACGCGCCTCGCAGATCAATGGCTGCGCGTACTGCGTCAACTTGCATGCCAACGACGCGCGCAAGGCCGGCGAGCGCGAGGCGCGCCTGCAGACGTTGTGCGTGTGGCGAGAGACGACCTACTTCACGGGGCGTGAGCGAGCGGCGCTGGCCTGGGTTGAGAGCCTGACCCGGCTGGCCGATTGTGGCGCCCCGCAGGGGGAGTATGAGGCGTTGCTGGAGCACTTCGAGCCAGCCGAGGTGGTGAATCTGACGCTGGCTATCGCGACGATCAATGCGTGGAATCGGTTTGGGGTGGGGTTTGCCATGGTGGCGGGTTGAAGGAGCCTGGGAGGCTATTGTTTAATTCAGCCTTTCTCTAATTGGAAGCATCAACATCTAGCTATGCCGCGTGATGAATCGTGGCACATCCCTCGAAGGCTACGCTTTACCGGTGTAGATACCGTCTTGATCCTCACCTCGCAGGTGCGATTTGAGGGTCAAGACGGTATCTACCTTGGTCCTGTATTGGCTGAGATAGCGCAGGCCCGGATCATGCAGAAGTAACGGCCTAGCGCCGTTTATGGAGGCTAGCCGATT
>NZ_JBICKP010000019.1:0-111994 GCF_043104335.1 Pseudomonas sp. WSY_20 | reverse complement strand
CGGCGAGTCACTTTTTGTCAAACGCGACAAAAAGTAACCAAAAAACGCTGCGCTCCGTTCATACGGCCCCTACGCTGCGCTTCGGGGTTCCCTCACTCCGGTCTTGCTCCCGGGAGGACCGCGCTGCAGGCCCCATCCTGGGGCCCAGCGCTTGACGGGCATCCATGCCCGTCACCTCCCTCCGCAAGCCCTGCGTTCGGCCTTCTGAAGTCGCGAAGATCAAGATCAAGATCAACAGCAACAGCAACAGCAACAGCAGGGGCATAGAGTGCCTTAACAAGATCTTCTGAGTTGCTAGATTGCTTATTTGCAGTTATGGAAAATTCAAGGTGGTTCGATTCAAACGATGGGCACACTATAAGCCACGTAGCAGATTACTAATAACCCACCCACCACCACACCCTCGCCGCCTACAACCTTGGAGCAGATGTAGTGCGAAGTCCGATTTATCGACATCTCTGTACGCTCTGTGCTGGGCAATGATCCGGGGGCTCTCTATACACGAGGTTAGGCACAGATCCTGCCTTCGGGGGAGTTGGAACCCAACGCTTTAGTGACTCCCCTACAAGCACCATGGCGCTCACTGGCAGACCCTGCCAAACCCGGCTTGGTCGACCGCGTTGTTACGCAATCGGTAAAACACCGTTGCATCTAAGACTAAGGTCGTCTGGTTGCCGTCCAACAGCCGCATAAAGTAAGGGTGTGGGTTACATTCCCTCTCTGTGCTGCTAGGACAAAAACAATGAACGACAGCATTTACCTCTCGATACAAAACAGCCCCCGTTTCAAGGAGCTGGTCAGCAAGCGCGAACGGTTCGCCTGGATACTCTCGGCGATCATGCTCGGGCTCTATTGCGCTTTCATCCTTCTGATCGCCTACGGCCCCCAGATACTGGGCGCCAAGATCAGCCCTGATTCATCGATCACCTGGGGCATTCCTCTGGGCGTCGGGCTGATCATCTCGGCATTTGTCCTGACCGCCATCTATGTGCGCCGTGCCAACGGCGAATTCGATGAGCTGAACAAGGCCATCCTGAAGGAGGCGCAACAATGATTCGTCATGCCAAGACACTGGCCGTTCTGGCCTGCGGCGTCTTTGCACCCGCCGTGTGGGCTGCCGATGCCCTGACCGGCGAGGTGCAGAAACAACCGCTGAACGTTTCTGCCATCGCCATGTTCGTGGCCTTCGTGGCCTTCACCCTGGGCATCACCTACTGGGCTTCCAAGCGCAACAAGTCCGCCTCGGACTACTACGCTGCCGGTGGTCGCATCACCGGGTTCCAGAACGGCCTGGCCATTGCCGGCGACTACATGTCGGCAGCCTCGTTCCTGGGTATTTCCGCCTTGGTGTTCACCTCCGGCTACGATGGCTTGATCTACTCCATTGGCTTCCTGGTAGGTTGGCCGATCATCCTTTTCCTGATCGCCGAGCGCCTGCGTAACCTGGGCAAATACACCTTCGCCGACGTCGCCTCCTATCGCCTGGGGCAAAAGCAGATCCGCACCCTGTCCGCCTCAGGGTCGCTGGTGGTGGTGGCCTTCTACCTGATCGCACAGATGGTAGGTGCAGGCAAGTTGATCGAACTGCTGTTCGGCCTGGACTACCACGTGGCCGTGATTCTGGTCGGTATCCTGATGTGCCTGTACGTGCTGTTCGGCGGCATGCTGGCCACTACCTGGGTACAGATCATCAAGGCGGTGCTGTTGCTGTCGGGTGCAAGCTTCATGGCGCTGATGGTGATGAAGCACGTAGGCTTTGACTTCAACACCCTGTTCTCCGAAGCCATCAAGGTGCATGCCAAGGGCGAGGCCATCATGAGCCCCGGCGGTCTGGTCAAGGACCCCATCTCGGCCTTCTCGCTGGGCCTGGCCCTGATGTTCGGTACGGCTGGTCTGCCACACATCCTGATGCGCTTCTTCACCGTCAGCGATGCTAAGGAAGCCCGCAAGAGCGTGCTCTACGCCACCGGTTTCATCGGTTACTTCTACATCCTGACCTTCATCATCGGCTTCGGCGCGATCCTGTTGGTCAGCACCAACCCGGACTTCAAGGACGCAGCCGGCGCCTTGCTGGGCGGTAACAACATGGCCGCCGTGCACTTGGCCAATGCCGTGGGCGGAAGTGTGTTCCTGGGCTTCATCTCGGCCGTGGCCTTCGCCACCATCCTGGCGGTCGTGGCAGGCCTGACCCTGGCGGGCGCCTCGGCGGTGTCCCATGACCTGTACGCCAGCGTGTGGCGCAAGGGCAAGGCCAACGACAAGGACGAAATCCGCGTCTCGAAGATCACCACCGTTGCGCTGGGCGTCCTGGCCATCGGACTGGGCATCCTGTTCGAGAAGCAGAACATCGCCTTCATGGTGGGCCTGGCCTTCTCCATTGCGGCCAGCTGCAACTTCCCCGTACTGCTGCTCTCGATGTACTGGAAGAAACTGACCACCCGTGGCGCCATGATTGGCGGCTGGCTAGGCCTGATCAGTGCAGTGACGCTGATGGTGCTCGGCCCGACCATCTGGGTGCAGATCCTTGGCCACGAGAAAGCCATTTACCCTTACGAGTACCCAGCCTTGTTCTCGATGCTGATCGCCTTCGTGGGCATCTGGTTCTTCTCGATCACCGACAAGTCCACGGCTGCCGAAAACGAGCGGGCGCTGTTCTTCCCGCAGTTCGTGCGCTCGCAGACTGGCCTGGGCGCTTCAGGGGCGGTATCGCACTGATTCGCAGGCATGAAAAAACCGCGCCTGGGCGCGGTTTTTTTTGCTTCACTAGATCATGCCGAGCAACAACAACACCAGCAAGATCACCAGCACCACACCGACGATGCCGGACGGGCCATAACCCCAGCTGCGCGAGTGCGGGAACACCGGCAAGCCGCCAATCAACAGGAGGATCAGGATGATGATGAGAATCGTGGTCATGGAGGAGTCCTTGCGTGGTTGAGGGTCAAGGGCCCAGGTTGCCGGCCTCTTGTAATTAATGACCGACGCCGCTTGTGAAAGATTCCATCGGCGTGTTGGCCATCGCCCCGTCTTTGTGCGCAGCGGGCGGTTCATGGCCGCTCATTCACTTGCCTGATAAGCACCCGCCCTGGGCATCGGCTTGATTAGACTGGGGCCACACCCTCTGAAAAAAGGCAGTCGCCATGCATAAGCGCATCATGATCACTGGCGCAGGCTCTGGGCTGGGCCGCGAAATTGCCCTGCGTTGGGCGCGCGAAGGCTGGCGCCTGGCGTTGGCCGACATCAGCGAGGCTGGCCTACGCCAGACGCTTGAAATGGTGCGTGCCGCGGGCGGGGACGGGTTCGTGCAACGGTGCGATGTACGCGACTACAGCCAGCTCACCGCGCTGGCACAGGCGTGCGAGGAGCACTTCGACGGCATCGATGTGATCGTCAATAACGCCGGGGTGGCATCAGGCGGGTTCTTCGCCGAGTTGTCGCTCGAAGACTGGGACTGGCAGATCTCGGTAAACCTCATGGGCGTGGTCAAGGGCTGCAAGGCTTTTCTGCCGCTGCTTGAGCGCAGCAAAGGGCGCATCGTCAACATCGCCTCCATGGCAGCGCTCATGCAGGGCCCAGGCATGAGCAATTACAACGTCGCCAAGGCGGGAGTGCTGGCGCTCTCGGAAAGCCTGCTGGTGGAGCTGCGCCAACTTGGGGTGGGTGTGCACGTGGTCTGCCCGTCATTTTTCCAGACCAACCTGCTGGATTCGTTCCGTGGGCCGGACCCGGCCATGAAAGCGCAGGTTGGCAAGTTGCTGGAAGGCTCGCCCATCAGTGCCAGCGATATCGCCGAGTGCATCTACCACCAGGTGGCTGACGGGCAGTTTCTGATCCTGCCCCACGAAGCGGGGCGCCAGGCCTGGGCGTTGAAATGCCAGGCACCTGAACGGCTGTACGATGAAATGGCCGACATGGCAGTGAAGATGCGTGCGAAGGCCCGAACCCGTTAAGCAGTAGGGCGGCTCTGTAAGAAAGGTTTCCTAGCCGTGTCGGGTCTTTCTGAATGAGGGTGGAAGTATTGAGTAGCCAAATGGCGAAGCTGCACGCTCCGGTTTTCCCTTTCGCTGGAGAACCGGAACATGTTGGTAATAGGACGCGAAGTGGGTGAGGTCATCATGATCGGCGATGACATCCGAATCATGGTGGTAGAGACCCGGGACGGGGTGGTGCGCTTCGGTGTCGATGCACCCCGGGAGGTGCCGGTGCACCGCGCCGAAGTCTACAGGCGCATCAAGGAAACGCAATGTACCAGGGCGCGCCGGGCGCACAAGGCTTCATAAGGCCGCCTGGAAGTCGTCCCGCATGTGCCTTACTCCAGCAGTTCGCGAGGCACGTCGTGCTTGGCCAGCAGCTGGCACTGCTGGCTTTCAGGGTCGAACAGGATGAACGCCTGCCCCTTGGCCAGCGCCTGGCGGACCCTCAGTACACGGGTTTCCAACGGCGTGTCATCACCATTGTCGGTGCCGTCGCGGGTCACGAAGTCCTCGATCAGGCGGGTGAGGGTGTCGGCTTGCAGGTGTTCGTAGGGAATCAGCATGGGTAACGTGTCTGAATGAGTTGTAGGCATCCTACGCGATTTCGATGGCGCAGGGACCGCCCGCCAGGCGGTCCCGCACTTGCTGTCAGGTCTTCTGACCGACCAGGCTGTCCACCGCCGGCACGCGCGTGTCGCTCTCCATCTGCGCATCGTGTTCGAGCTGATGACTGAAGCGCTCAAGTGACGCATTGGCTGGCTGCGAGTCGCTGGCAAACACGGGCGGGCTCAACAGGTAGGCCGACAACAATTGGCTCAACGCGGCCAGGCTGTCGATGTGCGTGCGCTCATAGCCGTGGGTGGCATCGCAGCCGAAGGCGACCAGCGCCGTGCGGATGTCATGGCCCGCGGTCACCGCCGAATGGGCATCACTGAAGTAGTAGCGGAACAGGTCGCGGCGTACCGGCAATTCCTGTTCGCCTGCGAGCTTGAGCAGGTGTCGAGACAAGTGGTAGTCGTACGGCCCGGACGAATCCTGCATGGCCACGCTGACGGCGTGCTCACTGGAGGCCTGGCCGGGCGCGACCGGGGCGATGTCGATCCCGACGAACTCGCTGACATCCCAGGGCAGGGCGCCGGCGGCTCCCGAGCCGGTTTCTTCGGTGATGGTGAACAGCGGGTGGCAATCGATCAGCGGCTGGCGGCCACTTTCCACCACGGCTTTCAAGGCGGCCAACAAGGCAGCGACCCCGGCCTTGTCGTCCAGGTGGCGGGCGCTGATATGCCCGCTGTCGGTGAACTCGGGCAGCGGGTCGAAGGCCACGAAGTCGCCGATCCCTATGCCCAGCGCCTCGCAATCGGCACGGGTGGCACAGTAGGCATCCAGGCGCACTTCCACATGATCCCAACTGATGGGCATCTGGTCGATGGCGGTATTGAAGGCATGCCCGCTGGCCATCAGTGGCAGTACGCTGCCACGAAATACGCCTGCATCGGTGAACACGCTGACGCGGCTGCCTTCGGCGAAGCGGCTGGACCAGCAGCCCACAGGCGCCAGGGCCAGGCGACCGTTGTCCTGCACCTGGCGCACGCTGGCGCCGATGGTGTCCAGGTGCGCGGAGACGGCGCGGTCCGGGGAGCTTTGACGCCCTTTGAGGGTGGCGCGAATGGTGCCGCGTCGGGTCAGTTCGTAGGGAATGCCCAGCTCGTCCAGGCGCTCGGCCACGTAGCGCACGATGGTGTCGGTGAAGCCTGTAGGGCTGGGGATGGCGAGCATTTCCAGCAAGACGCGCTTGAGGTACTCGAGATCGGGTTCGGGATGTCGTTCAGACATGTCCAGGCCTCCGGTCGGTTGAAAAAGCGTTGGATGATCCGGTCGTCACGGTCGAGCGGGAGCGGCGCCGGCGCCGGCGCCGGGCTCCCGTCCGAGCGAAGCATGGGTGTATCAGGCCAGCGGCCTGCTATGGGGGAACAGCAGGTCGATGAAGCGTTCTGCCGTCGGTTGCGGCTCGTGGTTGGCCAGGCCTGCACGCTCGTTGGCCTCGATGATGACGTAGTCGGGTTCGCTGGCATCCTTGACCATGAAATCGAGGCCCACCACGGGTATCTCCAGTGCCCGCGCTGCACGGATGGCCGCATCGGCGAGGGTAGGGTGAAGGCGTGCCGTGACATCTTCGAGCGTGCCGCCGGTGTGCAGATTAGCGGTGCGCCGCACGGCCAGCTGGCGGCCCGCGGGCAACACATCCTCATACCCAAAACCGGCTGCGGCCAGCGTGCGCTCGGTCTCATCGTCCAACGGGATCTTGCTTTCGCCGCCAGTGGCCGCCTGGCGCCGCCGGCTTTGTGCATCGATCAGCGCGCGGATGCTGTGCGTACCATCGCCCATCACCTGCGCCGGGTGGCGAATCGCGGCCGCGACCACTTCATAGCCGATGACCACGATGCGCAAGTCGTGCCCGGCATGGAAGCTTTCCAACAGCACGCGGCTGTCGAACTGTCGAGCGTGTTCGACCGCACGCGTGACGTCTTCGATGGTCGTGAGGTTGACCGCTACGCCTTGGCCCTGTTCGCCATCCACGGGTTTGACCACGACCGCGCCGTGGTCCTCGAGGAACGCCAGGTTGTCATCGGCGTTACCGGCCAGTTGCTGCGCCGGCACCAGCAGACCTGCATTGTGCAGGGCGTGTTGGGTCAGGCGCTTGTCCTGGCACAAGGTCATGGTCACGGCGCTGGTCAGGTCGCTGAGCGACTCCCGGCAGCGTACGCGGCGACCGCCCAGGCTCAGGGTGAACAGACCGGCAGCGGCGTCGCACACCTGCACCTCGATACCCCGGCGCAGGGCCTCATCGACAATGATGCGCGCATAGGGGTTGAGGTCAGCCTGTGGGCCAGGGCCCAGGAACAGGCGCTCGTTGATGACGTTCTTGCGCTTGACGGCGAACGTGGGCAGGTTGCGAAAGCCCAGTTTTTCGTACAGGCGCTTGGCCTGGCGGTTGTCGTGCAACACCGACAGGTCCAGGTAGGCCAGGCCGCGGCTCATGAAGTGCTCGATCAGGTGGCGCACCAGCACTTCACCCACCCCAGGACGGGTGCAGTGCGGGTCTACGGCCAGGCACCACAGGCTGCTGCCGTGTTCCGGGTCGTCGAAGGCCTTGGCATGGTTCAAGCCCATGACACTGCCGATGATCGCGCCACTGTCTTCGTCCTCGGCCAGCCAGTACACCGGTCCGCCCAGGTGCCGCGGGGTGAGCAGCTCAGGGTCCACGGGCAGCATGCCGCGTGCCTGGTAGAGCGTGTTGATGGCTTGCCAGTCACTGGGGTTTTGCGCCCGACGCACGCGAAAGCCGCGAAATACCCGTTGTGCCGGGCGATAGTCGGTAAACCACAGGCGCAGGGTGTCCGAGGGGTCCAGGAACAGTTGCTGCGGCGCGTGGGCCAGCACCTGCTGGGGCGCCGCCACGTAAAGGGCAATGTCGCGTTCGCCGCGGCATTCGCCCAACAGGTCTTCGGCCAGTTTGGCCGGGTCGGCATAGGTATGCCCGATCAGTAGCCGTCCCCAGCCACAGTGCAGGGCACGTGGCTGGTCGTGGGGCTCGCTGCCATCGCCCGCAAGGCGTGCCTGCAGGCGCTCGTAAGAGGGCGCCTGGCCGCGCAGCAGGCGCTGGCCATAGGCCGTTTCGTGGGCTTTCATGGGTTCAGAGTCCTTGTTCGGTCAGCCACAGGTTCAGCGCCGCCAACTGCCACAGTTTGGAACCGCGCAGGGGGGTGAGCTGGCCGTGCGGGTTGCTTAGCAGGCGGTCGATCATGGCCGGATTGAACAGGCCGCGGTCCTGGCTCGGGTCGGTCAGCAGGTCGCGTACCCAACCCAGGGTGGCGCCTTCGAGGTGCTTGAGGCCAGGCACCGGGAAGTAACCCTTCTTGCGGTCGATGACTTCATGCGGAATCACCCGGCGCGCCGCCTCCTTGAGCACCTGCTTGCCGCCGTCGGGCAGCTTGAAGCGTGCCGGAATGCGAGCCGACAGTTCTGCCAAGCGGTAGTCCAGAAACGGCGTACGGGCCTCCAGGCCCCAGGCCATGGTCATGTTGTCCACACGCTTGACCGGGTCGTCCACCAGCATCACCGTGCTGTCCAGACGCAAAGCCTTGTCTACGGCCGCGTCGGCGCCAGGGCGGGCGAAGTGTTCACGGACGAAGTCGCCAGCAGCATCGTTCTCCAGCTGCCAGGCCGGCTGCACGGTGTCACGGTATTCGGCATGGCTGCGGTCGAAGAACGCTTCGCGGTACGCCGCGAATGCATCGTTGGCGCCATCGACCTGCGGGTACCAGTGGTAGCCGGCAAACAGCTCGTCGGCGCCCTGGCCGCTCTGCACGCCCTTGCAGTGCTTGGCCACTTCGCGCGACAGCAGGTAGAAGGCGATGCAGTCATGGCTGACCATCGGCTCGCTCATGGCGCGGAACGCCGCAGGCAACTGATCGATGATCTCGTGCTCGGCAATGCGCAGTTGATGGTGGCGGGTACCGTAGTGCTTGGCGATCAGGTCCGAGTACTGGAATTCATCGCCGCGCTCGCCGCCTGCGTCCTCGAAACCGATGGAGAAGGTCGACAGGTCATCCACGCCCACTTCGCGCAGCAGGCCGACCAGCAGGCTGGAATCGACACCGCCGGAGAGCAGCACGCCCACGTCGACCGCAGCGCGCTGGCGAATGGCAACCGCATCGCGGGTGGCGTCAAGGACCCGTGTGGTCCAATCCTCCAGGGTCAGGTCACGCTCATCCGGGTTAGGGCCGTACTGGAGTTGCCACCAAGTGCTGCGCTCGACTTCGCCGTGGCGGTCGATGCGCATCCAGGTGCCGGGTTCGAGCTTTTGCACGTTGGCCAGCAGCGTGCGCGGCGCCGGGACCACGGCATGGAAATTTAGGTAGTGGTTCAGCGCCACCGGGTCGAGCATCGGGTCGATGTCGCCCCCTTTGAGCAGCGCCGGCAAGGTCGATGCAAAGCGCAGGCGCTCGCCGTTGCGCGAGAGGTACAGGGGCTTTACGCCCAGGCGGTCACGGGCCAGGAACAGGCGCTGGCTGTCGCGCTCCCAGATAGCCAGGGCGAACATGCCGTTGAGCTTGGGCAGCAGGGCCTCGCCCCAGGCGTGGTACCCCTTGAGCAGCACCTCCGTGTCGCCGTCGGACCAGAAGCTATAGCCCAGGTCCAGCAGCTCCTGGCGCAATTCGGGGAAGTTGTAGATGGCGCCGTTGAAGGCCAGTGACAGGCCTAGGGTGCTGTCCTGCATGGGTTGGGCCGAGCCGTCGGACAGGTCCATGATTTTCAGGCGACGGTGGCCGAGGGCGATTGGCCCCTGGCTGTAAAAGCCCCACGCATCCGGGCCACGTGGCGCCAGGTGATGAGTGATTCGCTCAACGGCAGCCAGGTCGGCTGGGCGAGGGGCTTGACCGAGGGGGGTGAAACGCAATTCTCCAGCTAGTCCGCACATGTAACGTAAACCCTTTGAGTTTCGGCACTCATGGCGTCACTGGCTTTTCGCGCGTACCGCATTTGTACTGCTTCCCGCATGCTTAGGCTGATCAAACTGCGCCCAGTCGTTGGGGCGTTGATCCACCTGGCGCATGGAGAGCAGCACCTGCACGCTGTGCCCGAGTTGCGCGGCGATGAATGCCGGGTTCATGCCGGCCACCAGGCACATGGTTGCGTACGTGTGGCGCGTGTCGTGCATCCTGCGGGGCCTGATACCAAGCATCCGCGAAGCTGCCAGCCAGTAACGTTTTTGACTCGCTTCGGGGCGTCTGAACAGCGCCGAGCGGTCGTCTGTCCCACTGGGCGCGAACACATCATCTGAACGCGCCTCGGTGAGCGGTCTGGGTTTTTCGAGGGCGTACAAGGCCCGATCGTTCAATAAAACTTTGCGTGTGCGCTTGGTTTTGGTGCGATTTTCGAGGATTTCCAGTAGCCCAAGCCCCCCGGCATCGGCCCTGTTCAGGGCAACTATCAATCGCTCTGCAACCCAGCGCTGCGCCCACCTGAACACGCTTTCGCAAGCTCGGTTGAAGCCCGCCAAGCAGGCGGCATGAATCATCGCAATGTCGTTCGTCGATGCCTGGCGGCGGTTAATCACTGACGACCATTGGCACGAGATGTTGACCCGGAACGATTTTGATGGTCATCTGCGCGCCTGTTTCAGGTGCCCTCTGCCGCCGTGCATGGGGTGAAACGGGAAGCCGGTTCGTCACCCCAGGGTGATCAGTCCGGCGCTGCCCCCGCAACGGTATGCGAGCGATGCTTTCGACAGACCACTGTGCCGCCGGCATGGGAAGGTGACGGCATCATGACCCTCGCGAGCCCGGAGACCGGCCTGAAGCCTTGTTTGGCAAACCCGCGGTGGGCGGGCGCAGGCCGGTTTCCGTGGGCGCGTGCGCCTGCGCGTTCCCCATGCGTTGTTCCCTCCGGGATTCTTTCATTCCTGCTGCAAGTGGAAAGATATGTCCCGCTATTGTGTTTTTCTTACCCCTCAAGGGGCGTTGCTAGGTGCGAGCCTGGTGCCCTGTGTGTGCATGGCCGTCCCGATTCAGGCAGCCGAAGATGTCCATGCGCTGGCATTGCCCGCCACAGCCATCACCGGCACTGCCGAGCAGAACCCTCCCGTGGACCTGCACACTCCTGGCACCAGCGGTTCGCGCCTGAACCTCACGCCCTTGGAAACGCCAGCCAGCGTCACCCGCATCGGCGCCGAGCAAATTCTCGGGCGCAACAACGCCACGGTGCAGGACGCGGTGACCCGCACCCCCGGCATCACTTTCGTCGGCACGCCTGGCAACGGCGGCACTGCGCTTTCGGCCCGTGGCTTCACTGGGCACAGTTCGACCATGCAGCTGTATGACGGCACCCGCCTGTATGTGGGCGCCGGCACCGTCACGTTTCCCGTGGACACCTGGTCAGTAGAACGCATCGACGTGCTGCGCGGCCCGGCTTCGGTGTTGTACGGAGAGGGCGCCACCGGTGCGGTGATCAACGTGGTGCCGAAAAAGCCCTTCGAAGGCGAGGTTCGCAACCAGGTTCGCCTGGGCTACGGTTCCAATGATCGTCGGCAGTTGGCATTGGACAGCGGCGGTTCGTTGACCGATACCCTGAGTTATCGCCTGAACCTCAACAAGTTGCACAGCAATGGCTGGGTCGACCGTGGTGAGTCAGCCAGCGTTGCTGTCAGCGGTTCATTGCGCTGGCAGCCGAACGACGATTTCAGCGTCACCCTCAGCCATGACTACGGTGACCAGGACCCGCAACAGTATTTCGGTACGCCGCTGGTCAATGGGCATTACCGTGAATCGCTTCGTGACCACAACTACAACGTGGCCGACGCCGAGGTGCATTACAACGATCAGTCCACTCGATTGGTCACGGACTGGGTGATCACCGACAACCTCACCGCCAATAACCAGCTGTATTTCCTCAAGGCCCAGCGCCGGTGGCGAAATGCCGAAAGCTACACTTGGCTGCCGGGCGACCAGGTGCAGCGCAGCAATTTCATCAGCATCAAGCAGACCCAGGAACAGATTGGGGATCGCCAATCGTTCACCCTGCAGCACACCCTGTTCGGCCTGGACAGCCAGACCGTGGTTGGCGCGGACTACAACGCGATCCGCTTCGTGCGCAAGCATGATTTTGGCAACACCTACACAGATACCGTGCCGCTATGGGGCTCGGGCGGCGGCGATTACATCAGCACCGACCCCTACCGCTCGCGCGAAGCGAACCAGGCCCGGCAATTCTCCCTGTTCGCCGAAAACCGCACGCAACTGACCCAGCGCCTGTCGTTGATCACCGGTGTGCGGCATGATCAGGTGCACCTGAACCGTGACGATCTGGACACCGATACCCGCACCGATCGCAGTCTGAGTGGCGACAACTGGCGGGCGGGCCTGGTGTTCGCGCTGACCGAGGACCTCTCGCTCTATGGTCAGTACGCCACCAGCACCGAAGGCGTGAGCAACTTGCTGACGCTCAGTGCAGCGCAACAAAGCTGGGACCTGAGTACCGCCAAACAGACCGAAGTCGGTGTCAAGCAGATGCTGCCTGAAGGCCGTGGCGAGTGGACACTGGCGGCGTACCACATCGTCAAGAAGAAACTCCTGAGTACCGATCCACTCAACCCCACCGTCCAGCAACAGGTCGGCCAGCAATCTTCGGACGGCATCGAGGCCACCCTGGCGTTGCGCCTGCCCTACGGTGTGCAGCTTTCGGCCAACGCCGCCTGGGTCCGCGCCGAGTACGACGAATTTGCCAGTGGCAACAGCGACTACAGCGGCAACCGGCCGATCGATGTGCCACGGCGGTCGGCCAACCTGTGGTTGAGCAAAGACTTTGGTCGGTTGTTCAGTGCCGGGGCTGGAGCGCGGTATGTCGACAGCCGCTATGGGGACAATGCCAATACCGTGCAGGTACCGAGCTACACCGTGGTCGACGCCAACGTTGACTGGCACGTGAAGCCGGACCTGACCTTGGGCCTGCAGCTCAACAACCTGTTCGATCGTCAGTACGCCACCACCACCGAAAATAACGGCCGGCAGTGGTACCTGGGTGAACCACGGTCTTTCTTCGTCACGGCCGATTACCGTTTCTGATCCGTCCCACCGGCCTTCGGGCCGGTGCTTGCTGGAGTGAATCCGATGACTCGACTGAGTATCGAAGGCCTGCACTGGGCAGTGCCCGAGGCGGGGCGCAGGGTGCGCCAGATCCTGCAAGGCGTGGACCTGCATGTGGACGACGGTGAGTGCGTAGGGCTTGTCGGCCCCAACGGCAGTGGCAAGACCAGCCTGCTACGTTGCGCCTATCGCGCCACGCAACCCACTGCAGGCAGGGTCAGCGTGAGCGGTGTCGATATCTGGCAACGCAGCCCGCGCTGGTGTGCGCAGCGTATCGCGGTGGTGCTCCAGGAGTTTCCTGGCGAATTCGGATTGAGCGTTGCCGAAGTGGTGAGCATGGGGCGCACGCCGCACAAAGCCCTGTTTGATGGCGACACGCCCGAGGACCGGCAACGGGTCGCTCATACGCTTGTGCTGGTTGGGCTGGCAGGCCATGCCGAGCGTACGTTCGCTTCGCTATCCGGAGGCGAGAAGCAGCGCGTGCTGCTGGCCCGGGCACTGGTGCAGGCCCCTGAGCTGCTGATTCTCGACGAGCCGACCAACCACCTCGACCCGCGTTACCAACTTGGGCTTCTGCAGCATTTGCGCAGCCTGGGGCTGAGCACCCTGGCCAGCTTCCACGACCTCAACCTGGCTGCGGCATTCTGTGACCGGCTGTACGTCATCGACGCTGGCCGCATCCTTGTCAGCGGCACGCCCCAGCAGGTGCTGACCCGCGAACTGATCCAGGAGGTGTTTGGTGTCCAGGCGCTGGTCGACCTTCATCCGCTGCACCCTTACCCACGCATTACCTGGATAACCCGACCATGAACGCTCGCTTTCTGATCGCCCTGATAACGCTGCTACTGGCGCTGCCTGCCACGGCCAGCGAGTACCCGCTGAACGTGCGCAGTTGCGAGCGCCTGGTGACGTTCAGCAAGGCCCCCAAACGGGTGGTGGTGCACGATGTGAACATGACCGCCATGCTGCTGCACCTGGGGCTGCGAGAAAGCATCATCGGCTACACAGGGTTCACCCGCAGTAAACACCGTGACCCATGGATCGACGCTGCGCTGGAGGGCGTGCCACAACTGGCAAGCCGTTATCCTTCCATTGAAACGCTGCTGGCGGTCGATGCCGACCTGTTCTTCGCCGGCTGGAACTATGGCATGCACGTGGGAGGGGCGGTGACCCCCGCGACGCTTGCGCCCTTTGGAGTGCCGGTCTACGAGTTGAGCGAGTCCTGCGCTTGGGTCATGTCCGGCCAACGTGCGAGCTTCGATGATGTCTATCGCGACCTGGATAACCTGGGGCGCATGTTCGATCACCAGCGCCAGGCCCAAGCGCTGATCGGGCAGATGCGCCAGCGGATCGCCGGGGTGCAAGCGCGGGCAGGGCAGGCGCAACACCGACCACGGGTCTTCTTGTACGACAGCGGCGAAGATCGCCCGCTGACATCGGGGCGCCTGGGCATGCCGCAGGCACTGATCGACGCAGCCGGTGGTGTGAACGTGATGGACGACGTGGCCGCCAGCTGGACCCAGGTGAATTGGGAAAGCGTGGTAGAGCGCGACCCTGACGTGATCCTGATCGTCGACTACGGACCCAGGACCTGGCAGCAGAAACGTGATTTTCTGTTGCACCAGCCTGCGTTGAAAGACGTACGGGCCATCCGCGAGCAGCGCTTCGTGCCACTGACCTACCTGCAGGTCACCCCCTCGGTGGAGAACGTCGAAGCCGTGGAAAAAATCGCCCGCGCCTTGCATCCCGAGCTGTTCGCAGCGGGGGCACCATGACCTTGGCGCGCAGCCCGGCGTGTTATGGCTGGCTGACCGTGGTGCTGGTCATCCTGTTGGTGGCGTCTTTGGTCGTGTCGCTGGCATTTGGCCCGGCATCGGTGCCCTTGACCCACGTCATCGGGATCGTCGCGCAACAGATGGGCATCGACTGGGGGCCTGCGCTCAGCAAGAGCCAGACGCACATCATCTGGCTCATCCGTGCCCCGCGTGTACTGTTGGGCGCATTGGTCGGGGCAGGGCTTGCCCTGGTGGGTACGGCCCTGCAGTCCGTGACCCGAAACCCACTGGCAGACCCACATTTGCTGGGTGTCAGCGCCGGCGCTGCGCTGGGCGCAGTGCTGGTGATGCTTTACGTCGGGGACTTCGTCGGTGTGCTCAGCCTGCCGCTGGCTGCGTTCGTGGGGGCGACAGGGAGCATGCTGCTGGTGATCGGCGTGGCGCGCCGCGGCGGACGCCTGGAAAGCGATCGCTTGCTGTTGGCGGGGGTGGCGGTGTCCTTCGTGCTGATGGCCGTGGTCAACCTGCTGCTCTATACCGGTGACCAGCACGCGGCGGCTTCGGTGGTGTTCTGGATGCTGGGTGGGCTGGGGGCTGCCCGCTGGGAGGTCATCTGGTTGCCGGCACTGTGCGTGCTGTTTGGACTGTGCGCGCTCCAAGTGATGGGGCGCGGCCTGAATGCATTGATGAGTGGCGAGCAGACCGCGATCAGCTTGGGCTTCTGTGGCCGGCGCCTGCGGCTTGAGGTGTTCATCTGCACCTCTTTGTTGACCGGGGTGCTGGTTTCGCTGTCGGGCGCCATCGGTTTCGTGGGCCTTATGGTGCCCCATGTAGCGCGCCTGCTGGTGGGGGCGGACAATCGGCGGTTGATGCCAGTCAGTGCGCTGCTGGGTGGGGTGTTTCTGGTCTGGGTGGATGTGGCCGCCCGCACCCTCATCGCACCGCAAGACCTGCCGATCGGCATTGCTACCGCAGCGCTGGGCGGGGTGTTCTTCATGCTGTTGCTCAAGCGGTAACGACACGGCAAGCCACCCTGGGGTGCTTGCCGTGCCCGGCATCAGAAGTCCAGGGTGAGCCCTGCATACAGCGCACGGCCGTCGCCGGGTGAGTGCAGTGACGCATCTGCTCCATCTGGGTCGTACCAGACGTACTCGTAGTAACGGTTGGTCAGGTTCTTCAACTGCAGGTCCGCGCTTATGGTTTCGCTGAGTTTGTACGTCGCCCCGAGGTTCATCAGCACGTAGCCGCCATAGGTACCTTGGGTGTTCTCCCGCTCCAGGTAGTAGTTACTCTGCCCGTTCGCCCAGGCAGTGAGCTGCAGCTTTGGAGTAGCCTGGTAGCTGATGCCGGTATTCCACAGGTGATGTGGCACGTGATCGATTTCCTGGCCCTTGCTACCTGGTAATGCGCTGCTGGGCTCAAGGATCTTGGAGTACTGCCAGGAGTACGACATCCATACCTCGGTGCGTTCATCCGGGTGCAGGTTGACCTGCAGGTCGTAGCCCCAGCGCCGTGTCTCACCGACATTGTCCGACTCCCCACTCGGGTCGTTCAGGCGCCGGCTCACTTCGCCAGAGGCGTCTTGGCGCCAATAGGCCACACGGCCATCGACCCAGCTGGCTGGGGTGAACTTGACGCCGGTTTCCCAGCCTTGATTGATCGAAGGGGACAGGTCCTCGTTGCGCGGCGGCACCTTGTAGGCTGCCGCACCGGTACCGACCTGGAAGGTGCGACCCCAGTTGGCGTAAACGCTGGCAAACTTCCATGGCGAATAGACAATGCTGAGCTTGGGCTGCTTGATCAGCCCGTAGTCGTTGATGTCGTAGCCCTGTCCGGTCATCTTGTTGGTGAAGTCACCACTGATCTTGTCCACCCGGTAGGCCGGCACGATCTTGAGCGACTCCAACGGCTCGATCTCTGCCTGTACGTAGGCACCGACTGTGTTGAAGTCGAAGTCCTGGTCGCGTGTCTGCGCCTGGCGTACACGCGCTTGGGTACGGTAGCGCTCGCTGCGGTTCTGTTGCTTCTGCACATCGCTTCCACCTTCCAGCGCAAAGGCGTGCAGCCAGTCCACCTGTGGTCGCCAGGTCAGCGAGGTGATGGCGCCGTACTGGTCCTCGTAGGTGTCGCGCTCCTGCTGTGAACTGGTGCGCCAGTACTGGGTCCAGCGACGGTCGTCATAGGTGTTGAGGTAGGTCTTGGCCGACCAGGACAGGGTGTCGGCCAAGTCGGTGTCGAAGTGCACGCTGACCTGGTTCATGCGCCGCGTGCCTTTGTCCGTGGCGTTGTAGTCATTGGTCATGCGCGGATGATGGCGGGCGTCGTCCTCGGTCAGGTAGCCCGCTTCCTGGGCTTCGGACTCGTAGTGGCGCGCGATCAGACCAAGGCGGTAGCTGCCATCGTCAGGGGTATAGAACCACTTGCCGCCGAAGCTGTAGCGTTCGGTGTCGGCGTGGTCGCGATAACCGTCGACCTGTTGGCGGGCGAAGAAGTAGTTCTGCGTCCAGTTGCTGGTCTCGATGCCCTTGGCCAGTTGCACCTCTCGGGTATTAAAGCTGCCGTAGCGCAGGCGCGCCTTGTTGTAGTTACCGCCGGTGCGGGTGTTGATATTGACGTTGCCGGCGATGTTGTTCAGCCCATAGCGCGGGTCGCTGGTGCCGCGCACCACTTCGATGCTGTCGATGTCCAGGGGGAACACCGCGTCGATGAAGGGCATGTTGCCGTCATTGGTGTTGCTGGGGATGCCATCGATCAGCAACTTGACAGCATTCACTTCGCCTTCGCCATTGAAGCCGCGAAACGACAGTTTGCCCGAGGTGGTGCCTTGGTTGAACTCGGTGAGCATCACCCCCGGTGCCCGGTGCCCGGTGCCCGGCGCAACAGCTCCCAGCTGTAGGCGACTGGCATTTTTTCGAGGATATCACCGCCTAGAATATCCACCGAACTGAGCACGCTGCTGGTGGCCAGCGGGCCGCTTTCGGTGCTGGTCACGCTGACCGCACCGAGGGTTAGCGTCGAGTTCTCGGCAGCGCGTGTTTCGGCAATGACCGATGACAAAGGGCTGAGGCTATAAACAGCGAGCACGGGCAGGACGGCGCGTGCGGTATGACGAAACGCAGACATGAAGTGTTTCCTGAAGACAGTCGAGCAGCGCTGCGCGCCGCATGTCGCGGGGCAGCAATGGGTAAGCAACGACGGGTCAGGCCAGGGGAGAGGCGCGGGGGTTGAGCTTGGGCCACTGTTCACGCGGCAACGGCAGCTTGTGGCTGTCACCGAGCAGCAGTGCGTCGGGCCAGTAGCGGGGGAACAGGTGGCGATAGTAGTCGCTGGCCAGCAAGGCATGCGCGGCATGGCCACAGCAGCAGTCACCCGCCTGATGCTTGATTGGCGGCTGATCGTCCAGTTGCGGCAGGTCGGCCTTGAGCTGGGCCAGCAGTGACTTGGGCAAGCTCTGCGCACCGTGCAGGCTGCAAAAGCTTCCCAGCATCAGCGATTGGCTGTCGATGCTGGGGGATTGCAAGGCACGATCGAGCGGCATCGCCAGCAGGTTGAACAGCACGGCGATGCCTGCAAGCAAACACACAAGTGAGCGTGCACGTACGGTCATCTGACCCCCAGGCGATCAAGGCCCGTATTAAGCCTCATTCGCGATCAGGTATGAAATGTCGCTACTGCGGCCTATTGCCGCAGGGCGCCCGCCTGGGCGAGGCACCTGTTATTTGCCCCGAATCAGGCGCCGCAGTGCAAAGCGGTTGGGGTGGCAGGCTTCGGCGACCGTTCGCGGTACCGGCAGCGGTTCGCCGCAGACCCAGGCCGCCACCAGTTCTGCGCTGAGCGGGGCCGTGATCAGGCCCCGCGAGCCGTGGCCGCTGTTGACGTACAGGCCCTCAAGCCAAGGGCACGCCACCTGCGGCACTTGTCGCGCGTCCCGGGCAAGCGCTGCATAGGCCTGGGCAAAAGCGTGGTCGTCGGCCAAAGGCCCGACAATAGGCAGGTAGTCCGGGCTGGTGCAGCGGAAAGCGGCGCGGCCTTCGAGCGCCTGCGCATCGAACCCCGCCGCGCCAAGCCGGTGGGACAGGTCAGGGGAAATTTCGTCCAGCAGCGCCAGGTTGCCCTCGTGTTCGGCCGCCGTGGGGGTCAGGTCAGTGCTGTGGAAATCGAAGCTGGCGCCCAGGGTGTGCTCGCCGCATCGCGCGGGCGCCACATAGCCTTGCGCGCAGACCACGGTACCCAGCGCCCGGCTTTGGGGTGTTGCGGGCAGTCGGGTGACCTGGCCACGAATACGCTTGAGCGGCAAGCCGGCGCACGGTTCGAACCGTTTGACCTCGGCAGCACTGGCCAGGATCATCACCGGCGCGTCGGCCAGCAACTGGTCACCGGCCCAGGCCTGCCACCGCCCCGCGACCTTGTGCAGCGACAGCACCTCCTGGTGCGTGACCAGGCGGATGTTGGGGTGCTCAAGCTGCTGGCGGCATAGCGCGGGCGGATGCACCCAACCGCCTTCGGGGTAGAACAGCCCGCCTGTCGATAGGGTGATGCCAGCGGTGGCCTGGGCCTGCTCCTGGGTCAATGCGTGCACAAGACCGGGCCCGAAGGCCTGCACCAGCTTGCCCTGGCGCGCCGCTTCCTTGTCGTTGAAGGCCAGTTGCAGGACGCCGCAGGCGTCCCAGTCCTCGCCGCGCTGAAGGTGCTCAAGCTGACGGCGGGTGTAACCGAAACCGGCGAGAATCATCCGGGACAAGGCCGTGCCGTGCGCCGATAGCTTGAGGTACAGCACCCCCTGCGGGTTGCCGGACGCTTCCTGCGCCGCTGACCCATGCCGCTCCAGTACCGTGACCTGCCAGCCGCGTCGGGCCAGGCTTGCCGCCGTGCAACTGCCGGCCAGCCCGGCACCCACCACCACGGCCTGACGCGGCCCATCACCTGCCGGCGGGCGGGCATACCAGGGCGCTGTAGGGGCAGGGGGCGGGCCTACATACGCCCCGCTCATCACTTCCCACTTCTTGCCGATGCCAGGCACCTTCTTCATGGCAAAACCCGCCTCCACGAGGCTGCGGCGTACCCAGCCGGTGGTGGTGAACGTACCCAGCACGGTACCGGGGTGGGACAGCCGCGCCAGTTGCGCGAACAGTGCCGGGGTCCACATGTCGGGGTTCTTGGCAGGGGCAAAGCCATCGAGGAACCAGACGTCGACCTGGGCGTCGAGCTCCGGCAATTGCTCGAGCACATCACCGATCAGCAAGGTGAGGGTGACGCGTCCACCTTCGAAGGTGAATTGCTGATACCCCGGATGCACCGCCACGTATTGGGCCAGCAAAGGCTGGCTGTAGGCGGCCAGCTCCGGCCACAGACTGATGGCACGGGCCAGGTCATCGCGGGCCAGGGGGAATTTCTCGACGCTGACGAAGTGAAGCCGGGCATCTGCGTGGGCGTGTTGCGCGAACAGTTGCCAGGCGCAGTAGAAATTCATGCCGGTGCCAAAGCCCGTCTCGCCGATGACCATGCAGGCCTCAGGCGCCATTGCAGTGAAACGTTCAGCCAGGCGGGTTTGTCCGAGAAACACATGGCGGGTTTCATCGATGCCTTCATTGACGGCGAAGTACACGTCATCGTAATGCCGCGAATGAGGGCGGCCCTGTTCGTCCCAGTCGATCTGGGCGTGCTGGAGCGGGGGAGTTTCGGTCATGGCAGGTGCACAGCGACAAGCGACTGAAGAAGTGGCGATAGTCGCATGACTGGGGCTTTCTTGCAGCCCGAGCTCCCAACCCAGGTGGGCTTTTGCGCTAGTCTTGTCTATCCATTGAAGGAGCCCGTGCATGTTCGAATCTGCCGAAATTGGTCACAGCATCGACAAGCAAACCTACGACGCCGAGGTACCCGCCCTGCGTCAGGCACTGCTCGAGGCCCAGTATGAGCTCAAGCAGCAAGCGCGTTTTCCGGTCATTGTGCTGATCAACGGCGTGGAGGGGGCCGGCAAGGGCGAGACGGTCAAGCTGCTCAACGAGTGGATGGACCCGCGCATGATCGATGTGCTCACCTTCGATCAGCAGACCGACGAGGAACTGGCGCGGCCACCGGCCTGGCGTTACTGGCGCGCCTTGCCGCCCAAGGGGCGCATGGGGGTGTTTTTCGGCAACTGGTACAGCCAGATGCTGCAGGGGCGCGTGCATGGGGTGTTGAAGGACGCGGTCCTGGACCAGGCCATCAACGGTGCCGAACGCCTGGAGCAGATGCTGTGCGATGAAGGCGCGTTGATCATCAAGTTCTGGTTTCACCTTTCCAAGAAGCAGATGAAGGCGCGGCTCAAATCCCTCAAGGACGACCCCTTGCACAGCTGGAAGATCAGCCCGCTGGATTGGCAGCAGTCACACACCTACGACCGCTTCGTGCGTTTTGGGGAACGTGTGTTGCGCCGCACCAGCCGCGATTACGCACCTTGGCACATCGTCGAGGGAGTTGACCCCAATTACCGCAGCCTGGCCGTCGGGCGCATCCTGCTCGACAGCTTGCAGGCGGCCCTGGCCAATAACCCCAAGGGCAAGCACGTGGGCAATGTCGCGCCGCTTGGACGCAGCATCGACCAACGTAGCCTGCTGGGTGCCCTGGACCTGAGCTTGCGTCTGGACAAGGCGGACTATCAGGAGCAACTGGTCACCGAGCAGGCGCGTCTGGCCGGTTTGCTGCGTCACAAGCACATGCGCCGTCATGCCTTGGTAGCAGCCTTCGAGGGCAATGATGCGGCGGGCAAGGGTGGTGCGATCCGGCGCGTGGCCGCTGCCCTGGATCCGCGTCAGTACCGGATCGTGCCCGTTGCCGCACCTACCGAAGAAGAACGCGCGCAGCCTTACCTGTGGCGTTTCTGGCGGCACATTCCCGCGCGTGGCAAGTTCACCATCTTCGACCGTTCCTGGTATGGGCGGGTGCTGGTGGAGCGGGTCGAGGGGTTCTGCAGCCCTGCCGACTGGATGCGTGCCTATGGCGAAATCAACGACTTCGAAGAACAACTGGTGAATGCGGGCGTGGTGGTGGTCAAGTTCTGGCTGGCCATCGATCAGCAGACCCAGCTCGAGCGCTTCGAGGAGCGTGAGCAAACCCCGTTCAAGCGCTACAAGATCACCGAGGACGACTGGCGCAACCGCGACAAATGGGACGACTACAGCCAGGCCGTGGGCGATATGGTCGACCGCACCAGCAGCGAGATCGCGCCCTGGACGCTGGTTGAAGCCAACGACAAGCGCTGGGCACGGGTCAAGGTTCTGCGCACCATCAACGAAGCACTGGAAGCGGCGTTCGCCAAGCACAAGAAGTAGGCCGGGCTCGTACACCTGACATGAAAGTGGGCTTGGGCAGCACAGCCGCGATCCGGCGTGTTGCCCGTATCATGCCCCCACAGAATGACGTGATGAATTCTTTTCCCGGCAGGGCTGCTCAGCTTGCCTGCGCAGCCCCGTAGAATTCAGCCACCCCCACCACGGATCTGATCGAGGACACCATGCACATCACCTCCGGCCGTTGGGTTCACGGCCTGCTGCTTGCCCTGCTGACGGCACTGCTGTGGGGCATCCTGCCGATCAAGCTCAAGCAGGTGCTGCAGGTGATGGACCCGTTGACGGTGACCTGGTATCGCCTGCTGGTGTCCGGTGGGTTGCTGTGCGCCTGGCTGACGGCCAACCGCCGCCTGCCGTCGTTCGGCCGGCTCACGCCCAAGGGCAGGGGCCTGGTTGGGGTGGCGGTGCTGGGCTTGATGGGCAATTACGTGCTGTATCTGATCGGCTTGAAGTTGCTCAGCCCTGGTACCGCGCAGCTGGTGGTGCAACTGGGGCCGGTGCTGCTGCTGGTGGCCAGTGTGTTCGTGTTTCGCGAGCGCTTCAGCGTGGGGCAGGGGGTGGGGCTGTTGATCCTGCTGGCAGGTTTCGGGCTGTTCTTCAACCAGCGCCTGGAGGAGCTGTTGACCTCCCTTGGCGCCTACACCACCGGTGTGCTCACCATTGTGCTGGCCACCAGTATCTGGGTGTTCTACGCCTTGAGCCAGAAGCAGTTGCTGACGGTGTGGAATTCGCAGCAGGTGATGATGGTGATCTACCTGTGCTGCGCAGCGCTGCTGACGCCCTGGGTGCAGCCGCTGGAGGTCTTGTTACTGAGCCCCGTACAGGGCTGGCTGCTGTTGGCGTGCTGCCTGAATACGCTGGTGGCCTATGGCGCCTTTGCCGAAGCCCTGGCGCATTGGGAGGCTTCTAGGGTCAGTGCGACGCTGGCATTGACGCCATTGGTGACGTTCGTGGCGGTGGCACTGGCTGCGCTGGCGTGGCCTGATTATGTGCAGGCCGAGCAGATCAACCTGTTGGGGTATGTAGGGGCCGTGGTCGTGGTGGCAGGCTCTGCGCTGGTAGCGCTCGGGCCTTCGCTGGTGGCGGGATGGCGGGCACGTCGTGCCCGGCTTGCGCAAGTGTCCTAGGTGTTGGGGGCGGGTAACACTTAACTGGCCCAGATGCGGTGCAAGGCAGTTGCTTGCACATCAAATGCGCAAGCCTTCTTGGCGTTGCCAAAAAAGGGGCTACGCAGGCAGCCCCCCAACACCTCAACCCTTGCCACCCGGCGCCAGCATGTTTTCAGGCTTTACCCACTCATCGAACTGCTCGTTGGTCAGGTAGTCCAGCTCAAGCGCTGCCTCACGCAGGGTCTTGCCCTCACCATAGGCTTTCTTGGCAATCTCGGCAGCCTTGTCGTACCCGATATGCGGGTTCAGTGCCGTCACCAGCATCAGCCCTCGCTCCAGGTGTGCGGCCATCTGCTCGGCATCTGGCTCGATGCCCGCCACGCAATGCTCCTGAAAGTTGCGGCAACCGTCTGCCAACAATTCGATGGACTGCAGCAGGTTGTGGATGATCACCGGCTTGAACACGTTCAGCTGCAGATGCCCCTGGCTGGCGGCAAAGCCGATGGTGGTGTCGTTGCCCAGCACCTGGCAGGCCAGCATCGACAGCGCCTCGCACTGGGTCGGGTTGACCTTGCCGGGCATGATCGAGCTGCCGGGCTCGTTGGCGGGCAAGCGCACCTCGGCCAATCCCGCACGGGGGCCTGACCCGAGCAGGCGCAGGTCATTGGCGATCTTCATCAAGGCCACCGCCAGGGTTTTCAGCCCCCCTGCCAGGCTGGTCAGCGGCTCGTGCCCGGCCAGCGCTGCAAACTTGTTGGGCGCGGTCACGAAGGGTAGCCCAGACAAGGCAGCCAGCTCGGCAGCGATGGCTTCGGCGAAGCCCTGGGGCGCATTGAGGCCCGTGCCCACCGCCGTGCCGCCCTGGGCCAGCTCATACACCGCCGGCAGGCTGGCGCGGATGGCGCGCTGGGCATAATCGAGCTGCGCCACGAATGCCGAGACTTCCTGGCCGAAGGTGATCGGCGTGGCATCCATCATGTGCGTACGCCCGGTCTTGACCAGGCGATGATGACGGGCCGACAACTCGGCCAGGCCCGAGGACAGCTCGGCGATGGCCGGCAGCAGTTGCTCGTGCACGGCCTGGGCGGCTGCGATGTGCATGGCGGTGGGGAAGCAGTCGTTGGAGCTCTGGGAGCGGTTGACGTGATCGTTGGGGTGCACCGGCGACTTGCCGCCGCGCACCTGGCCGGCCAGTTCGTTGGCGCGACCTGCGATCACCTCGTTGACGTTCATGTTGCTCTGCGTGCCACTGCCGGTCTGCCAGACTACCAGTGGGAATTGATCGTCATGCTTGCCATCGAGGACCTCGTCGGCGGCCTGCTCGATCAGCCGGGCAATGTCGGCGGGCAGGGCGCCGTTGCGGTCGTTGACGCGGGCAGCGGCTTTCTTGATCAGGGCCAGGGCATGCAGCACGGCGAGCGGCATGCGTTGCTGGCCGATGGCGAAGTTGATCAACGAGCGCTGGGTCTGGGCGCCCCAGTAGGCGTGCTCAGGAACTTCGACCGGCCCAAGGCTGTCTGTTTCGATACGGCTCATGCTGCATTCACTCCCTTGTCAGTCAGAATCAGCAGTTTAGGCCCTCATGCGACCTGGCGGTTCAATCGCCTGTCGTGCTACTTGAGCAGCTCGCCCTGGCGGGCGCAGAATGCTCGCTCTGAGGTACCGCCTCCCCCCTCCTGAAGGAAATGCAATGACCCGTCTTCGTGTCCTCTGTGCTGCAGTCGCCCTGGCTTGCGCCAGTGGCCAGGTCCTGGCCGCCACCGCCAGCCACAACGCCGCTGCCGAGAAATTCCTGACCCTGGCCAATGCCGACAAACTGGGCACGCCGGTGTACATGCAAGTGCAGCAGATGTTTGCCCAGCGCTTCGCCCAGACCAAGGCGCCTGCCTCCAAGCAGCCCGTACTGGAAAGCTACCAGGCCAAGGCCAACGCCGCGCTGGACAACGCCATCGGCTGGAACAAGCTCAAGCCCAAGATGGTCGACCTGTACACCCAGACCTTTACCGAGCAAGAACTCAAGGACCTGGTCAAGTTCTACGAGTCGCCCCTTGGCCGCAAGGTGCTGCGCGAGATGCCCAAGGTCACCCAGCAATCGGCTCAGCTGACCCAGCAGACCCTCGAACCTGCGGTGCCGGTGGTCAACAAGCTGCTAGAAGACATGACCAAGCAGCTGGACCCCAACTATGGCAAGGCAGCCGCGCCAGCCAAGAAGTGAGCACGGCCATGAACATGCAACAGCGTATCGAACAGCAACTGGCAAGCCTGACGCCTCAGCACCTGCAGGTGCTCGATGAAAGCCACATGCACAGCCGTGGTCAGCAGACCCACTACAAGGCGGTGATCGTGAGCGATGTGTTCGCAGGCCTGAACAGCGTCAAGCGGCATCAGAAGGTGTACGCGACCATGGGTGAGCTGATGGGCCAGATTCATGCGCTGGCCATCCACACCTATACCGGCGATGAGTGGGCGCAGGTCGGCAGTGCGCCGGCATCGCCTGTATGCGCCGGCGGCGGGCACTGAAACCTTGCTGTTGTTCTGGTAGAATCCGCTTCATCCCAAAAAGGGGCTGCTGCACAGCCCATCGCAGGTCCCCCAGCTGCTTCAGGTAAACCCACTGCGTTGACGCACCGGGCACCTGAAGCGGCAGGCGTGCCTGCGGTGGGCGTGCAGCGGCCCTTTGTTCATTGTGTAGCCCGGTCTGCCCCTTACGAGGGCAACCACCTGGAGAACCTGATTCATGTCCCACCCTATCGTCGTCGCGGCGCTGTACAAGTTCGTCACCTTGCAAGACTACGTCGAACTGCGCGAGCCGCTGCTCAAGGCCATGCTCGACAACCACGTCAAAGGCACCTTGCTCTTGGCCCATGAAGGCATCAACGGCACCGTGTCAGCCACTCGCGAAGGCATCGACGGCCTGCTGGCCTGGCTGCGCAGCGACCCGCGCCTGGTGGACATCGACCACAAGGAGTCGTACTGCGACGAGCAGCCCTTCTACCGTACCAAGGTCAAGCTCAAGAAAGAGATCGTCACCCTGGGCGTGCCTGGGGTCGATCCCAACCAGGCGGTGGGCACCTACGTCGAGCCCAAGGACTGGAACGCGCTGATCAGCGACCCCGAGGTACTGCTGGTCGATACGCGCAACGACTACGAAGTGGCCATCGGCACGTTCAAGGGGGCCATCGACCCCAAGACCGAAACGTTCCGCGAATTTCCCGACTACATCAAGGCCAACTTCGACCCAGCCCGCCACAAGAAGGTCGCCATGTTCTGCACCGGGGGCATTCGTTGTGAAAAAGCGTCCAGCTATATGCTCGGTGAAGGTTTCGAGGAGGTCTATCATCTCAAGGGTGGCATCCTGAAGTACTTCGAGGAGGTGCCTGAGGAACAAAGCCTGTGGGAGGGCGACTGCTTCGTGTTCGATAACCGCGTCACGGTTCGCCATGACCTGAGCGAGGGTGAATACGACCAGTGCCACGCCTGCCGTCATCCGATCAATGCCCAGGAGCGTGCCTCGGAGCACTATTCGCCAGGTGTAAGCTGCCCGCACTGCTGGGATTCGCTGAGCGAAAAGACCCGCCGCAGCGCCATCGACCGGCAGAAGCAGATCGAGCTGGCCAAGGCCCGCAACCTGCCACACCCGATTGGCCACAACTACAAAGCCGAGGCTTGATCCATGTCTGCGCGCCTGATCTACGTGATGGACCCGATGTGTTCCTGGTGCTGGGGCTTCGCCCCGGTGGCCAGTGCGCTGATCGATCAGGCAAATCAGGCAGGCGTGCCGACCCATCTGGTAGTCGGCGGGCTGCGCAGTGGCAGTGCCGTGCTGGACGGCGCCACCCGCAAGTACATTCTCGAGCATTGGCAGGCCGTGGCCGAAACAACGGGGCAGCCTTTCACGTTCGAGGGCGCCATGCCCGACGGCTTTGTCTACGACACTGAACCGGCCTGCCGGGCACTGGTAGCGGCCCGCGAGCTGGACGGCGAGCGCCTCTGGCCCCTGCTGGCAGCCATACAGTCTGCGTTCTATGAAGGGGCTCATGACGTGACCACCGCCCCGAATCTGGTGGAGCTGGCCGAGCAGGCGGGTTTCGCGCGCGGGCTGTTTGCCGAGGCATTCACCCGCGCCGAAACCCGCGCTGCGACTGCGGCGGATTTCGCCTGGGCCCAGGGCTTGGGCATCGCAGGGTTCCCGACCTTGCTCGCTGAGCGCAACGGTCAGCTGGCCTTGCTGACCAACGGGTATCAGCCGCTCGAGCGTCTGCAACCGTTGCTTGGCCGCTGGCTGCAGCAGGCCGCCAGTGCTTGATGTGCCCGGGTCGCCCGACCCGGCGCCGTCCAAGCCGGTGGGCTCGGCCGACCGGTTGAGCTGGTCGGAAATCCGGCGCCTTGCCCTGCACCATAAAAAGCAGCTGTGGACGGCGAACCTGATTGCCGTGCTGGCAGCGTGTTGCAGTGTCCCGATTCCATTGTTGCTGCCGCTGCTGGTGGATGAAGTGCTGCTCGGGCATGGCGATGCCGCGCTCAAGTGGATGAACCAGCTGTTGCCGTCTGGCTGGCAGGTCGCAGCGGGCTATATCGGCCTGATGTTGTGCCTGACCTTGTGCCTGCGCCTGGCGGCACTGGCGTTCAACGTCATCCAGGCCAGGCTGTTCGCCGGCTTGGCCAAGGACATCGTCTACCGGCTACGCATTCGCCTGATCGAACGGCTCAAGCGTATTTCCCTGAAAGAGTACGAGAACCTGGGCAGCGGCACGGTCACCACGCATCTGGTCACCGACCTGGACACCCTGGACAAGTTCGTGGGTGAGACCCTCAGTCGCTTTCTGGTCGCCATGCTCACCCTCACCGGCACGGCCGCCATCCTGCTGTGGATGCACTGGCAACTGGCGCTGCTGATCCTGTTGTTCAACCCGCTGGTCATCTACTTCACGGTGCAGTTGGGCAAGCGGGTCAAGCACCTGAAGAAGCTCGAAAACGACAGCACGGCACGCTTCACCCAGGCGCTGGCCGAAACGCTCGATGCCATCCAGGAGGTCCGCGCCAGCAACCGTCAGGGGTATTTCCTCGGTCGATTGGGCGTCAAGGCCCGCGAGGTGCGCGACTACGCCGTGGAGTCACAGTGGAAGAGCGACGCCAGCGGCCGTGCCAGCGGGCTGCTGTTCCAGTTCGGCATCGACATCTTCCGCGCAGCGGCCATGTTGACGGTGTTGTTCTCGGACCTGTCGATCGGCCAGATGCTTGCCGTCTTCAGCTACCTCTGGTTCATGATCGGCCCGGTCGAGCAGTTGCTGAACCTGCAATATGCCTACTATGCCGCGGGCGGTGCGCTCAATCGCCTCAATGAGCTGCTGGCACGCGCCGACGAGCCCCAGTACCCGGCGGCCAGTGACCCCTTCGCCGGGCACGCCACGGTGGGCATCGAGGTCCGGGACCTGTCCTTTGCCTACGCCGACGAACCCGTGCTGGACAACCTGAACCTGGCCATCGCACCCGGTGAGAAGGTGGCCATTGTCGGCGCCAGCGGGGGTGGCAAGAGCACGCTCGTGCAGCTGCTGATCGGGCTGTACAGCGCAGATGCAGGCACCATTCGCTTCGGTGGCGCCACCCTGCAGGAAATCGGCCTGGAAACCCTGCGTGAGCAGGTGGCGGTGGTGTTGCAGCATCCGTCGCTGTTCAACGACAGCGTGCGGGCCAACCTGACCATGGGCCGGGACTGCACCGACGATGCCTGCTGGCAGGCATTACGGATCGCCCAGCTCGACGCCACCATCGCCGCGCTCCCTCACGGGCTGGACAGCGTGGTCGGGCGCTCGGGCGTACGCTTGTCCGGCGGCCAGCGTCAACGGCTGGCCATTGCACGCATGGTGCTGGCCGAGCCTAAGGTGGTCATCCTGGACGAAGCCACCTCGGCGCTGGACGCTGCCACCGAGTACAACCTGCACCAGGCGCTGGCGCGTTTTCTCAAAGGCCGCACCACACTGATCATTGCCCACCGCTTGTCGGCGGTGAAGCAGGCGGACCGGGTGCTGGTGTTCGACGGCGGTCATGTGGCAGAGGACGGTGACCATCAGCAGCTGATTGCCGAGGGTGGGTTGTACGCCAAACTGTATGGGCACCTGCAGCAGATCTAAGGGCTGTGAGAAGTGGCTTGGGACGACGGTCAGGCGGGGCTGCTTGTAACACAACCTCACCGAGTATCGTAATGCGGTTCACTTAAGATCGTTAGGGCCGCTGCGCGGCCCATCGCGGCCGGTCCGGCGCCCCGGCGAGGCCGCTCCTATAGGGGGGCCGTGTCACTCGAGATCGTGTAGCCCTACCTGCGCAGCCACTGTCTTTGCACCGTACTTGAAAGCTACCGAATTGGGTGTAGGAGCGGCCCTTGTGCCGCGATGGGCCGCGTAGCGGCCCTAAACGAACAACATCACACCGAGTTCTCTAGCTTCACACTCAGACTAAGGCTTGAGCAATCGCAGGAATTCCACACCGGCCGGCGCCATCACCTGTTCGGCCCGCGTGATGACGCCGATCTCGCGTACCACGCCCGGATGATCCACCACCACCTTGCTCACTTCGTCACGGCCCTCGTCGGCCGACTCGGGCAACAATGCAACACCCTGGCCCTGGCGCACCAGGGCCAGCACCGTCGACATGTAATTGGCTTCAAGCCCTGCCGCCAGGGGCAGGCGCGCGTCGGCGAACAGCCGCTCGACCAGGTTGCGCACGCTGCTGTCCCGTCCGGTCAGCAGCATGGGGTATGCCGCCGCTTCGGCCAGGGTCACCGCTGTCCGCCTGGCCAAGGGGTGGTCGTGCGGCACGTACAGGCACAGGCGATCTTCGAGCAGGGCCTTGAACGCCAGCCCCTGGGTAGGCCGCGCCTGTACACCCAGGCCGAAATCCACTTCTTGCTCCAGCACCAGCGTATCGATGCGCTGGGCTACCACGTCGCGCAGCCGGACCTCGATGCCGGGGAAGCGTTCGCGAAAGCGCTGCACCACGCCTGGCAGCAGCCCCGAGCATAGTGAGGGCAGGGCCGCGATGGTCAGTACGCCCCGACGGGAGGTGGCATGGTCGCGGGCCGCTTCGACGATGTTGTCCAGGTCGAGCAGCAACTTTTCCATCGGCAGCAATGCATGCTGACCGGCAGCGGTCAGGCCGACGTGGCGCGGGCTGCGTTCGAGCAAAGTCACCCCGAGCCAGTCTTCGAGTTGGCGAATCTGCACGGTGAGCGCCGAAGGCGACAGGTTCAAGGCCACGGCCGCTTTGGAAAAGTTGCCGGTTTGCGCCACGGCCAGGAACGCGCGGATGAGCTGGATCGCATTTTTCATTTTGTTTTTCCGAACGTGGCCTGCCGAATATTTCAATTCACAGAGCCTAACGCCGTTGTTATTACTCTTGCAAAACAACAACAGGGCCTTCTCTCGCAATTGCGAACCAGAGGCCGAAGAGGAAACCCCATGCTCGCCACCCTCGGTGTCGCCACTATCCTGTGCATGCTCGTGAGCATCATGAGCAAGCGCATCTCTCCCTTGGTCGCCCTGATTGCCCTGCCCATCATCGCGGCGCTGCTCGGCGGCTTCGGCCTGCAGACCAGCGCCTTCATCATCACCGGCATCAAGAACGTCGCCCCGGTCGTGGGCATGTTCGTCTTTGCCATCTTGTTCTTCGGCATCATGACCGACGCCGGCATGCTTGACCCGATCATTGATCGCATCCTCAAGCGCGTCGGCACACGCCCGACGCGCATCGTCATGGGCACGGCCTTGCTGGCCTTGCTGGTGCATCTGGACGGTTCGGGCGCAGTGACCTTCCTGGTGACCATTCCGGCGATGCTGCCGCTGTACACGCGCCTTGGCATGGACAAGCGCATTCTGGCCTGCGTCACGGCCATGGCGGCCGGGGTCAACTTCCTGCCCTGGACCGGCCCGGTGCTGCGCTCATCGGCAGCGCTGCACGTGCCGGTGGCCGACCTGTTCCAGCCGCTGATTCCGGTGCAGATCGTCGGGCTGATCTTTGTCTTCGCCTGTGCCTACTGGCTTGGGCGCCGCGAAGAACGGCGCCTGGGCCTGGGCCGGGACCAACTCGACGTCACGCCGCATCAACGTACGCTCACTGACGCCGAGCGCGAGCTGCGCAAGCCCCGCCTGTTCTGGCCCAACCTGCTGCTGACCCTGGTGGTGATGGGGATCATGATCGCAGGGGTGGTGGACCCGGTGGTGATGTTCATGGTCGGCACCGTGCTTGCCTTGTGCCTGAACTACCCCAACGTGGACGCGCAGCGGGCGCGCATCGACGCCCATGCCAAGACCGCCCTGACCATGGCCAGCATTCTTCTGGCCGCTGGGGTCTTCACCGGCATCATGCAAGGCACCGGCATGCTCAAGGCCATGGCCGAGGTGGCGGTGGGGCAGATTCCCGCAGGGCACGGCCAACTGATTCCTGCGGTGGTCGGCTTTCTGTCCATGCCCTTGAGCCTGCTGTTCGACCCGGATTCGTTCTATTTCGGCATCATGCCGGTGGTCGCCGAGGTGGGCAGGGCCTTGGGCGTGGACCCGATGCAAGTGGCCCAGGCTTCGCTTCTGGGTGTGCACACCACGGGCTTTCCGGTCAGCCCACTGACCCCCGCGACCTTCCTGCTGGTCGGCCTGTGCAAGATCGAACTGGCCGATCACCAACGCTTTACCATCCCTTTCCTGTTCGCGGCCTCGGTCCTGATGACCTTGACCGCCCTGGTCATTGGAGTTTTCTAGATGAAAACCATACGCATCGGCGCTGGCGCCGGCTACTCGGGCGACCGCATCGAGCCGGCCATCGAGTTGGCGCAACAGGGCGAACTGGATTACCTGGTGTTCGAATGCCTGGCCGAGCGCACCATCGCCCTGGCGCAGCAAGCGCGGCTGCTCGACCCGCACGGTGGTTTCGACCCCCTGCTCGGCGAGCGCATGCGCCGCGTGCTGCCCTATGTAGGCACAGGGGCCGACGGCACGCGGCGGCGCCTGCGCATCATCACCAACATGGGGGCGGCCAACCCACTGGGCGCGGCCAGTGAAATCCGCCGCATTGCGGCTGAACTCGGTATGCCTGGTATCAAGGTAGCGGCGCTGACCGGCGACGATGTGCTCGCCACCTTGCAGCAACGGCCCGAACAGACCCTCGACAACGGCGCCACCCTGGCTGAGCTCGGCGACCGGTTGATTTCAGCCAACGCTTATGTGGGCGCAGCAGGCATTGTGCAGGCCTTGCAGGCCGATGCCGACGTTGTGGTCACTGGCCGGGTGGCCGATCCGTCGCTGTTTCTCGCGCCGCAGCTGTTCGAGTTCGGCTGGCGCGAGGACGACTGGACGTTGCTCGGGCGCGGCACCCTGGTTGGGCACCTGCTCGAATGCGCAGGGCAGATCAGTGGCGGCTACTTCGCCGATCCCGGTGTGAAGGAGGTGCCCGACCTCGACCGCCTCGGTTTCCCACTGGCCGAAATCGATGCAACGGGCCATGCGGTGATCAGCAAGGTGGCCGGTTCCGGCGGGCGCATTGATACTTCTACCTGTACTGAGCAACTGCTGTACGAAGTCCATGACCCGGCCGCTTACCTTACGCCCGATGTGACCGCTGATTTCAGCCAGGTGGCGTTTCAGGCCCTGGCCCAGGATGAGGTCCGGGTGCAGGGCGCTGATGGGCGCGCGCGCCCGGAGGCGTTGAAGGTGTCGGTGGGTTTTCTCGACGGTTGGATCGGCGAAGGGCAGATGTCCTATGGCGGCCCTGGTGCAGTAGCCCGCGGGCGCCTGGCCGAAGCCATCGTACGCAAGCGACTGCAACTGACCGGTGTGGCCTGCGACGACATCCGCAGCGAGCTGATTGGCGTCAGTGCCCTGCACGGTGATGACCTGGGCCAGCGCGCCCAGGGCGAACCCTGGGAGGTGCGGCTGCGTGTGGCGGCGCGCTGCGCCTCCAAAAGCGATGCGGTGCGCATCGGCAACGAGGTGGAAACCCTTTATACCAACGGTCCCTATGGCGGCGGTGGGGCGAGCAAGTCGGTGCGTCAGGTAGTGGCGGTGGCTTCGCTGTTGCTGCCCAGGGACGCGGTGACCTTGCAGGTGCATCTGGAGGAGATGGCATGAGTACCCCGACAAAACTGCGGGACATAGCCCACAGCCGTACCGGCGACAAGGGCGACACGTCGAACATCTCGGTAATCGCCTTTGATTCTGCTGACTACCCGCGCCTGGCCCAGTGGCTCACGGTAGCGCGCGTCACGGCCCACTTTGCCGAACTTCTGGACCCGGCAGGGCCCCCCGTTCGCCGGTACGAGTTGGCGCAGCTCGGGGCGTTGAACTTCGTGCTGCCCGGGATCCTGCGCGGTGGTGTGACCCGATCGCTGGCGTTGGATGCCCATGGCAAGGCGCTGGGGGCGGCACTGCTGGACCTCGAACTCTGACAAGGGGTTGGCCTGCGGCGTGCGCGGTGATCAAGCTCGGCCCCCGCGTTGCGCACCTTGAGTTGATCAAAAGCTAGGCTGTCATGACTTAATTGACGTGGTCCATGCGGTGTCTGCGACAATATGTCCAGCACTGCGCCACGCTCAAACCGGCGAGCCAGACACCGCGCCCACAAGGCAGCAGGCGTGGCGGCCATCATTGACTGAAATCAGGCCCCTAAATTTCCATCGCGTTAATGGCAGATGGCCTACGCTGTGCTTTGTCTGGGTTGATTCGCGCCTTATCTGCTCTGTGACAGGGACTCCATGAAGGGACATCGCACTCAAGAAGCGCCCAAGCTACTCGGGCTCACCTGGCCATTCATCGCCGTGGTGGTTTTCCAAGTCGCCCTTGGTAGTCTCAGCCTCTACACGCTTTCTGCCGTGCGTGCCTACGTGGCGGGCGAAAGCTTGTGGTCCAAAGCGCAAAAAGACGCCATCTACTACCTCAACCTGTACGCCACCACCCGCGACGAAGCCACCTATGGCCGCTATCAGCAGGCCATCGTGGTGCCCCAGGGCGATCAACGCGCGCGCAAGCTCATGGATCAGTCGAGTCTGGACCTGGAGGCGGCCCGTCAGGCCGTCCTGCAAGGTGGCAACCACCCCGACGACGTGGAACGCATCATCTGGTTCTACCGTCACTTTCGCACCGTCAGCTACCTGCAGACAGCCATCAATTACTGGGACATCGGCGACGATTACCTGGCCAAGCTGAACGTGCTGGCCGGGGAGATGCACCAGCGCTTCGCCAGCGGGCCGGTCGATGAGCAGGTGATCCGTGCCTGGAAAAGCCGCATTGCCACCATCAACGAGGGGGTGACGCCGGCTGCCAAGGCGTTCAGCGATGCCCTGGGCGAGGGGTCGCGTGTCTTGCTGCGGGTACTGCTGATCACCAACCTGCTGACCGCGATGATCCTGATCACCATCGCCTGGCGGCGCTCCAGCAAGTTGCTGGCCCAGCGCCAGGCATTCGCCAACGCGCTGCAGGAAGAAAAGGAGCGGGCACAGATCACCCTGCAGGCTATTGGTGATGCGGTGATCACCACGGATGTGGAGGGCTTGATCGGCTACATGAACCCGGCGGCCGAGCAACTGACCCACTGGCAGGCCGGCCAGGCGCTGGGCCTGCCGTTGTCTGCACTGTTTACCCTGGTGGACGAGCACGATGTGGACGAGGGCCGCAGCCTGGTGGAACAGGTGCTCAGTGGCAGTTTGAAAGGCGGTGCCGAACATGCGCGGCTGATTCAGCGCCTGGACGGCAGTACGGTGTCGATCAATCTGGTGGGCTCGTCCATCGTCAACGACGGGCAGGTCAATGGCATCGTGCTGGTGCTGCACGACATGACTCAGGAGCGCCAGTACATCGCCAACCTCTCCTGGCAGGCCACGCACGATGCACTGACCGGCCTGGCCAACCGTCGCGAGTTCGAATACCGACTGGAGCAGGCGCTCAATGCGCTGGCGCGCCAGCCTGGGCGGCATTCGCTGATGTTCCTGGACCTGGACCAGTTCAAGCTGGTCAACGATACCTGTGGGCATGCCGCCGGGGACGAGCTGCTTCGGCACATCTGCGCCGTGCTGCAATCGGGCCTGCGTGAAGGCGACACCCTGGCGCGGCTAGGGGGCGATGAGTTTGGCGTGCTGCTTGAGAACTGCCCGTCCGAGCAGGCCGAGCGGATTGCCGAGCAGCTACGCCAGACGGTCCAAAGCCTGCATTTCGTGTGGAAAGGGCGGCCGTTCGTGACCACCGTCAGCATCGGCCTGGTGCATATCGCCCAGGCCCCCGGCACCCTCGAGGCGTCGCTGCGGGCAGCAGACATGGCCTGCTACATGGCCAAGGAAAAGGGGCGCAACCGGGTGCAGGTGTACCACGCCGATGACAGCGAGCTGTCCATTCGTTTTGGCGAGATGGCCTGGATTCAGCGCTTGCACGTGGCCCTGGAAGAGAACAGGTTCTGTCTGTACGCCCAGGAAATCGCGCCGTTGAAGGCCTTCGAGGGGCCTGGCCACATCGAAATCCTGTTACGCCTGCACGATGAAAGCGGGCGCACCATACTGCCCAATAGCTTCATCCCGGCCGCCGAGCGCTATGGGTTGATTACCGCGCTTGATCGCTGGGTGGTGCGCAACGTCTTCATCATCATCCGCCAATGCCTAGATGCCGGCCACCAGGGGCCGCTATCGACCTGCGCCATCAACTTGTCCGGTGCCAGCATCGGCGATGACAAGTTCCTCGAGTACCTGCAGCGCCTGTTCGTCGAATATGCCATTCCTCCGCGCATGATCTGCTTTGAGATCACTGAAACCAGCGCCATTGCCAACCTGGGCAGCGCCATTCGCTTCATTAACGAGCTAAAAGGCCTGGGTTGTCGTTTTTCACTGGATGATTTCTGTGCTGGCATGTCATCGTTCGCCTACCTCAAGCATCTGCCCGTCGACTTTCTCAAGATCGACGGCAGCTTCGTCAAGGACATGCTGGACGACCCGGTCAATCGGGCCATGGTCGAAGTCATCAACCATATCGGCCATGTCATGGGCAAGCGCACGATTGCAGAATTCGTGGAAACACCCATGATCGAGCAAGCGCTTCAGGAAATTGGTGTCGATTATGCCCAGGGCTATCTGATCGAGCGGCCCCAGGTATTTACCTGTGACAGTCTGCATCGCCAACGGATTGCCGCCCGGCCTCTGTTGCAGCGGGCACCTGGCACGTTTCGTTAGTTAGCTGGAAATCACAAGGAACAAGGAGTAGACAGTGATTGATGCATTCGTTCGTATCGGGCCATTGATGGACCCGGCCAGTTACCCCAAGTGGGCCCAGCAACTGCTTGCCGATTGCCATGAGAGCAAGCAGCGGGTGGTTGACCATGAGGTGTATCGACGTCTGCGTGACGGCAAGTTGAAGCAAGCGACCATTCGCCAGTACCTGATCGGTGGCTGGCCGGTGGTGGAGCAGTTCTCGTTGTACATGGCCCATAACCTCACCAAAACCCGGTATGGCCGGCACCCAGGCGAGGACATGGCGCGGCGCTGGTTGATGCGCAATATCCGCGTGGAGCTCAACCATGCCGACTACTGGGTGAACTGGGCCCACGCCCACGGCATTCACCTGCACGACCTGCAGGCCCAGGATGTGCCGCCCGAGCTCAATGGCCTCAACGATTGGTGCTGGCGTGTGTGTGCCACGGAAAACCTGGCCATTGCCATGGCCGCCACCAACTACGCCATCGAAGGGGCCACCGGGGAGTGGTCGGCGGTGGTGTGTTCCACCGACACCTACGCGATGGGCTTTCCGGAAGAGCAGCGCAAGCGGGCCATGAAGTGGCTGAAGATGCACGCGCAGTATGACGACACCCACCCGTGGGAGGCGCTGGAGATCATCTGTACGCTGGTAGGCGAGAACCCGAGCATGGCCTTGCGCACTGAGTTGCGCCGAGCCATCTGCAAGAGCTATGACTGCATGTACCTGTTCCTAGAGCGGTGCATGCAGCTTGAAGTCACCCAGCACGAGCGGGCGAGCCCGGCGTTGGCGGCGGGGTGATTGCGCGGCTGTCGTGATGCAGGCCCCGCCCATCGCTGGCACCTCGGCGATGGGCGGGGAGACGAGTGCACATGCACAACGCTGTGTCTGGTAGGCCAGCCCATCACTGGGCGTTGAATGCCTGCCCGTTCACATCCTTGCTGTCAGGCCCCATCAGGTAGAGGTAGACCGGCATGATTTCCTCAGGCAGCGGGTTGTCCTGAGGGTTCTCGCTCGGGTAGGCCTGCGCGCGCATGGCCGTACGCGTCGCGCCCGGGTTGATGCTGTTGGAGCGCACCGGCGCCACCCCTTCGAGCTCGTCTGCCAGGGTCTGCATCATGCCTTCGGTGGCGAACTTGGAGATGCCGTAGGCGCCCCAATAAGCGCGACCCTTGCGCCCGACACTGCTGCTGGTAAACACCACCGAAGCATCTTCGGACTGCTTGAGCAGCGGCAGCAGGGTGCTGGTGAGCATGAAGGTGGCATTGACGTTGATGTGCATGACGCGCATGAAGTTGTCGCCCGACAACTGCTCCATGGGCGTGCGTGGGCCGATGATCGAGGCGTTGTTGAGCAACCCGTCCAGGCGCCCGAACTGTTCCTCGATCATGACCGCCAGCTCGTCGTACTGATGGGCGAGGGCGGTTTCCAGGTTGAACGGGATCACCACAGGCTGGGGGTGCCCGGCCGCTTCGATCTCGTCATAAAGCGCATTGAGGTTCGCTTCGGTCTTGCCGAGCAGCAGCACCGTGGCGCCCAGGGCAGCGTAGGCCTTGGCCGCGGCGGCGCCGATGCCGCGCCCGGCACCGGTGACCAGGATGACCCGGCCTTTTAGCAGGTCGGGGCGGGCAGTGTATTCGAACATGTCAGATCCTTTGGCGTTAGCGGTGATCAGCAACCACAGAGGGCGCTGTCGATGACTTTACGCAGGTCCTGCGGGCTGTCCACCACCACATCGGCACCCCAGTTGTTGGGGTTGTCCTCGGGATGGATGTAGCCGAAGCGTACCGCTGCGGTGCGGGTGCCGGCATCGCGGCCGGATTCGATATCGCGCAGATCGTCACCGACGAACAGCACGCTGGCAGGGTCCAGCGCCAAGGTTTTGCAGGCCAGGATGAGCGGCTCGGGGTCGGGCTTGCTGTTCTTTACATGATCCGGGCAGATCAGCAAGGCCGAGCGTTCAGCCAGCCCCAGGCGCTGCATGATCGGCTCGGCGAAGCGCACAGGCTTGTTGGTGACCACGCCCCACAACAGCTTGCCTCGCTCGATGTCCTCCAGCAGCTCGGCCATGCCGTCGAACAGGCGGGTATGCACGGCGCAGTCGCGCTGGTAGCGCTCCAGGAACTCCAGGCGCAAGGCTTCGAAACCTTCGGCCTGCGGGTCCATGGCGAAGGTGGCGGCCACCATGGCGCGTGCACCCCCGGAGATCACGCCCCGAATCAGCGCGTCGTCGACGGCCGGCAGGCCTCGATCGGTGAGCATGGCCTGGCAGATGGCGATGAAGTCGGGCGCCGTGTCCAGCAAGGTGCCGTCCATGTCGAAGAGTACCGCTCGCAGGCGCATGCTTATTCCTCGCGCAGGGTCTGGATCATGTAGTTGACGTCCACATCGCTGCTGAGCTTGTAGTGCTTGGTCAGCGGGTTGTAGGTCAGGCCGATGATGTCCTTGACCTCAAGGCCGGCGACGCGGCTCCAGGCACCCAGCTCGGAAGGGCGGATGAATTTCTTGAAGTCGTGGGTGCCGCGCGGGAGCATCTTGAGGATGTACTCGGCGCCGACGATGGCCAGCAGGTAGGCCTTGGGGTTGCGGTTGATGGTGGAGAAGAACACCTGGCCGCCTGGCTTGACCATGCGGTAGCAGGCGCGGATCACCGATGAGGGGTCAGGCACGTGCTCGAGCATCTCAAGGCAGGTGACCACGTCGAAGGCACCGGGCATTTCTTCGGCCAGGGCCTCGGCCGTGACCTGACGGTATTCGACCTCCACACCCGATTCCAGCTGATGCAGGCGGGCGACGGCCAGGGGCGCCTCGCCCATGTCGATGCCGGTCACCGAAGCGCCGCGCAGGGCCATGGCTTCGCTGAGGATGCCGCCGCCGCAACCCACGTCCAGCACGTTCTTGCCAGCAAGGTGGGCGCGCTCGTCGATCCAGTTGACGCGCAGCGGGTTGATATCGTGCAGCGGCTTGAACTCGCTCTCGCGGTCCCACCAGCGGTGGGCCAGCGCTTCGAATTTTGCGATTTCAGCGCGGTCGACGTTGCTCATTGAACAGTCCTCAGAAACGTGGGAATCAGCTTCACGTGGCAAGCTGCAAGGTGCATGACATACAGACGGTGGCGTTGGCCCAAGCGTTCGCACGGCGTCAGGCTTGTCTTGTCAGACGCCATGAGCCTTTTGCCCGCAGAGCTTGCGGCAGCTTTCTGTGCGTGGCCTGGCAGACCCACGCCAGAGAGCGGGCGTTGGTGGTGCTTCGGCCAGCGGCTCTGTGCCCAACCTTGCTTGTGCTGCCGGGTGTCTGCGGCGCGCAGCTTGCGCTCGAAAAGGCCGAAGTATACCCGAGCGCTCAGGGCGCCGGGTCGCTATAATCGCCGGCTTTTGATACGCGAACGACGGGGAGAGGTGATGCGCGAGCAACTTATGGCGGCCGAGAAGGTGACCGGAATCCGCTGGCAGGGCGGCGTTCTGCATCTGCTCGACCAGCGCCTGCTGCCATCCCAGGAGCACTGGCTAGCCTGCGACACGGTCGCGCAGGTGGCCACCGCCATTCGCGACATGGCCGTGCGTGGCGCATCGGCCATCGGTATCGTGGCGGCGTATGGGCTGGTCCTGGCCGCCGAGGAGCGCCTGGCCGAAGGGGGCGACTGGGAGATGGACCTCGAAGAGGATTTCTTGCTCCTGGCCGAGGCGCGCCCTACCGCGGCCAACCTGTTCTGGGCCCTGAACCGCATGCGCGAGCGCCTGCAACGCCTGCGTCCCGGCGAAGATGTGCTGGGTGCGCTGGAAGCCGAGGCGCTGGCCATTCACGAAAGCGATCGCGAGGCCAATCTGACCATGGCCCAGCACGGCACCGAGCTGATCCGCCGGCACCAGGGCAATGCCCAGACGCTGCTGACCTATGGCAATGCCGGGGCTTTGGCCAGCGGCGGTTTCGGAACGGCGCTGGGTGTGATTCGCGCAGGCTTTCTGGAAGGGATGGTGGAGCGGGTCTACGCCGGGGAAACTCGCCCGTGGCTCCAGGGTTCGCGGCTCACAGCCTGGGAGCTGGCCAATGAAGGCGTGCCGGTCACCCTGTGCGCCGATTCAGCTCTGGCGCACCTGATGAAGACCAAAGGCATCACCTGGGTCGTGGTCGGCGCTGATTGCATCGCTGCCAACGGAGATGTGGCCAGCAAGATTGGTACCTACCAACTGGCGGTCAGCGCCATGCACCATGGTGTGCGCTTCATGGTCGTGGCCCCGAGCAGCAGTATCGACCTGAACCTGGAAACGGGCGACGACATCCCGCTTGAAGAGCGCGAACCGGATGAGTTGCTCGACTATGCCGGCACCCGGGTGGCGCCGCAGGTGGAGGTGTTCAATCCTGTCTTCGACGTGACCCCGGCGGACCTGATCGATGTGATCGTGACCGAGCGGGGCATCATCGAACGCCCGGATGCGGCCAAGCTGGCGCAGATGATGTGCCGCAAGCGTTTGCACTGAAGGGCGATACAGCAGTTGCGTTGCGCTCGACTGCCGGGCGTGACCCTCGGCAGGCGTTTTTCCATGCCTGGGCGCCCTGCCGGCACGCTGTCGAACGCGGGCCTGGTGGTGCTCGCGGCTTCCTTGCACCACGGCGCGGGCCCCTCGGCCTGGGCATGAATTCGCGGCCCGGCTGGCCGCTTGCCGCATCTCCCACTACCCCTGCCGTTGTGGTAATATCCGGCAGTTTCCAAGACCCCGCTGTGCGGCGGTCTTCATTGCGCAGATCCATGGCACAACTCATTGATTTGTCGTAAGTCGTCGCGGGCGAGTGCACTGCGGCGGCGAGCTTCGTTCGGCCCTTGATGGCGCTGCGAAGTTTCACCAGAAAAAGGAATCAGGCTTCTCATGGGCGAACTGGCCAAAGAAATCCTCCCGGTCAATATCGAAGACGAACTGAGACAGTCTTACCTCGACTACGCGATGAGCGTGATTGTCGGGCGAGCGCTGCCCGATGCGCGTGACGGCTTGAAGCCCGTGCATCGCCGCGTTCTCTTTGCGATGAGCGAACTGGGCAACGACTGGAACAAGCCGTACAAGAAATCCGCCCGTGTGGTCGGTGACGTGATCGGTAAGTACCACCCGCACGGCGACACTGCGGTCTACGACACCATCGTGCGTATGGCCCAGCCCTTCTCGCTGCGCTACCTGCTGGTCGACGGCCAGGGCAACTTCGGTTCGGTGGACGGCGACAACGCCGCGGCCATGCGATACACCGAAGTGCGCATGGCCAAGCTGGCGCATGAGCTGCTGGCCGACCTGCACAAGGAAACCGTCGACTGGGTGCCCAACTACGACGGCACCGAGCAGATCCCGGCGGTCATGCCGACGCGTATTCCCAACCTGCTGGTCAATGGCTCCAGCGGCATCGCCGTGGGCATGGCCACCAACATTCCGCCGCACAATCTGGGCGAAGTCATCGATGGCTGCCTGGCGCTGATCGATAACCCGGACGTCACCATCGATGAGCTGATGCAGCACATCCCCGGTCCTGACTTCCCTACCGCCGGCCTGATCAACGGCCGCCAGGGCATCATCGAGGCCTACCGCACCGGCCGTGGCCGCATCTACATGCGTGCCCGCTCCCAGATCGAAGACATCGACAAGGTGGGCGGTCGCCAGCAGATCGTCGTGACCGAGCTGCCGTACCAGTTGAACAAGGCGCGTCTGATCGAGAAGATCGCCGAACTGGTCAAAGAGAAGAAGATCGAGGGCATCACCGAGCTGCGCGACGAGTCCGACAAGGACGGCATGCGCATCGTCATCGAGCTGCGTCGCGGCGAGGTGCCGGAGGTGGTGCTCAACAACCTGTACTCGCAGACCCAGCTGCAGAGCGTGTTCGGCATCAACGTCGTCGCCCTGGTCGATGGCCGTCCGCGGCTGCTCAACCTCAAGGACCTGCTCGAAGCCTTCGTGCGCCACCGCCGCGAAGTGGTCACCCGGCGCACCGTGTTCGAACTGCGCAAGGCGCGTGAGCGCGGCCACATCCTTGAAGGCCAGGCGGTTGCGCTGTCCAACATCGACCCGGTCATCGCGATGATCAAGGCCTCGCCCACGCCGTCCGAGGCCAAGGAAGCCCTGGTGTCCACCGCCTGGGAATCGAGTGCCGTGCAGGTCATGGTCGAACGTGCCGGCGCCGAGTCGTGCCGCCCGGCCGACCTGCCTGAACAGTATGGCCTGCGCGACGGCAAGTACTACCTCTCGCCGGAACAGGCCCAGGCCATCCTTGACCTGCGGCTGCACCGCCTGACTGGCCTGGAGCACGAGAAGCTGCTGGCCGAGTACCAGGAAATCCTGGAACAGATCGGTGAGCTGATCCGCATTCTCAACAGCGCCGAGCGCCTGATGGAAGTCATCCGCGAAGAGCTCGAAGCGATTCGCGCCGAGTACGGCGATGCCCGTCGCACCGAAATCCTCAATGCCAGCCACGACCTCAACTACGGCGACATGATCCCGGAAGAAGAGCGTGTGGTGACCATTTCCCATGGCGGGTATGCCAAGACCCAGCCATTGTCCGCCTACCAGGCCCAGCGCCGTGGCGGCAAGGGCAAGTCGGCCACCGGCGTGAAGGACGAGGACTACATCGAGCACCTGTTGGTCGCCAACAGCCACGCTACCCTGCTGCTGTTCTCCAGCAAGGGCAAGGTGTACTGGAAGAAGACCTACGAAATCCCCGAGGCGTCCCGCGCTGCCCGTGGTCGCCCGCTGGTCAACCTGCTGCCGCTGGAAGAGGGTGAGCGCATCACCGCCATGTTGCAGGTCGATCTTGAAGCCTTGCAGCAGAACGCCGACCTCGAAGAAGAACTCGAAGACGCCGATGACACCGTGCTCGAAGGCGAGCTGGTCGAAGTGGAGGAAGTGGACGAGGAAGAAGGCGACACCCCCGAGTGGGCGGCAGAGCCTACCGGTGCCTACATCTTCATGGCCACCGCCTCGGGCACCGTTAAGAAGACGCCGCTGGTCCAGTTCGCCCGTCCTCGCTCCAACGGCCTGATCGCCCTGAAGCTCAAGGAAGGCGACACCCTGATCGCGGCGGCCATCACCGATGGCGCCAAGGAAGTCATGATGTTCTCCGACGCCGGCAAGGTCATCCGCTTTGCCGAGAGCGTGGTGCGCGAAATGGGCCGTACCGCCCGTGGCGTGCGCGGCATGAAGCTGGGCAAGGGCCAGCAGATCATTTCGATGCTGATCCCGGAGTCCGGCGCGCAGATCCTCACCGCGTCCGAGCGTGGCTATGGCAAGCGTACCCCGCTGTCCAAGTTCCCCCGTCGCGGCCGTGGCGGCCAGGGCGTGATCGCCATGGGTACCAAGGGGCGCAACGGTTTGCTGATCGGCGCCATCCAGGTGCAGGAAGGTGAAGAAATCATGCTGATTTCCGATCAAGGCACATTGGTGCGTACCCGGGTCGGCGAGGTGTCCAGCCTGAGCCGGAACACCCAGGGCGTGACGCTGATCAAGCTGGCCTCCGACGAGACGCTGGTGGGCCTTGAGCGTATTCAGGAGCCGTCCGAGGAAGAGCTCGATGCGCTCATCGAGCTGGACGAGGAGGGCGTGGAGGCCCAGGCCCCTAACGAGCAAGATGCGGCGGGCGCCGAAGAGGCCCCGCAAGAGTAAGTGCGCTGAACCCGAACGGGGCGACCAAGGTCGCCCCGTTTGACTGATCAAGCCAGGCATTTGGCCTGCAAGGGCCCCAAGCAGGCCTGGGCCACCGAATTACGATGTTGTTCTATTTGGCAGAGCGAGAGTGGATGTGAGCAAACGAGCCTTTAACTTCTGCGCAGGCCCTGCCGCGCTTCCTGATGCCGTGCTGCAGCGCGCCCAGGCCGAGATGCTGGACTGGCACGGCAAGGGCCTGTCGGTCATGGAAATGAGCCACCGCAGCGACGACTACGTGGCCATCGCCGAGAAGGCCGAGCAGGACCTGCGTGACCTGCTGTCCATCCCCTCCAATTACAAGGTGCTGTTCCTGCAGGGCGGCGCCAGCCAGCAATTTGCCGAAATCCCGCTCAACCTGTTGCCAGAAGACGGCACCGCCGACTACATCGAGACCGGGATCTGGTCGAAAAAGGCCATCGAGGAAGCGCGCCGCTTCGGCAACGTCAACGTCGCTGCCAGCGCCAAGCCCTACGACTACCTGGCCATTCCTGGCCAGAACGAGTGGAACCTGACCGCCAACGCGGCTTACGTGCACTATGCGTCCAACGAGACCATCGGTGGCCTGCAGTTCGACTGGGTGCCACAGACCGGCGATGTGCCGCTGGTGGTGGACATGTCCTCCGACATTCTCTCGCGCCCCATCGACGTGTCGCAGTTCGGCCTGATCTACGCAGGTGCCCAGAAGAACATCGGCCCTAGCGGGCTGGTGGTGGTGATCGTGCGGGAAGACCTGCTGGGCCATGCCCGCAGCAGTTGCCCGACCATGCTCGATTACAAGGTCTCGGCAGACAATGGCTCGATGTACAACACGCCTGCGACTTACGCCTGGTACCTCTCAGGCCTGGTCTTCGAGTGGTTGAAGGAGCAGGGCGGCGTGGACGCCATGGAGCAGCGCAACCGTGCCAAGAAAGACTTGCTGTACGGGTTCATCGATGCCAGCGCGTTTTACAGCAACCCGATCAGCGTCAATGCCCGGTCGTGGATGAACGTCCCGTTCCGCCTGGCCGACGAACGCCTGGACAAGGCCTTCCTGGCCGGTGCCGACGCCCGTGGTTTGCTCAACCTCAAGGGCCACCGGTCGGTTGGAGGCATGCGTGCATCCATCTACAACGCCCTGGGCCTGGATGCGGTTGAAGCCCTGGTGGCCTACATGGCTGAATTCGAGAAGGAGCACGGTTGATGTCCGAGCATGAACTGCAGGCGCTGCGTGTGCGCATCGACAGCCTCGACGAAAGGATTCTTGAGCTGATCAGCGAGCGTGCTCGCTGCGCTCAGGAAGTGGCCAAGGTCAAGACCGCGTCGCTGGCCGAGGGCGAGGCGCCGGTGTTCTACCGTCCCGAGCGCGAGGCTGCCGTGCTCAAGCGCGTGATGGAGCGCAACAAGGGGCCATTGGACAACGAGGAAATGGCGCGGCTGTTCCGCGAAATCATGTCCTCGTGCCTGGCACTGGAAGAGCCGCTCAAGATCGCTTACCTGGGCCCTGAAGGTACCTTCACCCAGGCCGCCGCCATGAAGCATTTCGGTCATGCCGTGGTCAGTCGTCCGATGGCGGCCATCGACGAGGTGTTCCGCGAAGTGGCAGCCGGGGCCGTGAACTTCGGCGTGGTGCCGGTGGAAAACTCCACCGAAGGCGCAGTCAGTCACACCCTCGACAGCTTCCTCGAGCACGACATGGTGATCTGTGGCGAAGTGGAGCTGCGTATTCACCACCACCTGCTGGTGGGCGAGAACACCAAGACCGACAGCATCAGTCGCATCTATTCCCATGCCCAGTCATTGGCCCAGTGCCGCAAGTGGCTCGATGCCCATTACCCCAACGTCGAGCGTGTGGCGGTGTCGAGCAACGCCGAGGCTGCCAAGCGCGTCAAGGGTGAGTGGAACTCGGCGGCCATCGCAGGCGACATGGCGGCCAACCTGTACGGCCTGACCCGTCTTGCCGAGAAAATCGAGGACCGTCCGGACAACGCCACGCGATTCCTGATGATCGGCAACCAGGAAGTGCCGCCCACCGGGGACGACAAGACGTCGATCATCGTCTCGATGAGCAACAAGCCCGGTGCACTGCACGAGTTGTTGGTGCCGTTCCACCAGAATGGTATCGACCTGACCCGCATCGAGACCCGGCCTTCGCGCAGTGGCAAGTGGACCTATGTGTTCTTCATCGACTTCGTCGGCCATCACCGCGATCCGCTGATCAAGGCGGTGCTAGAGCAGATCAGCCAGGAGGCGGTGGCGCTGAAAGTGCTGGGGTCTTATCCGAAGGCGGTGCTTTGACGCGCAACCTTCCGGGTCGGTGCACGGCCCCGTAAGTCCTCATGGACTGCCTCGATTTTCGTACAGGGTTCATACCAGTGGTAAAAGCAGCAAACACCAAACCCGCCCCGATCATCGACCGCCTGGTAGTGGTCGGCCTCGGTCTGATCGGTGGCTCGTTCGCCAAAGGCCTGCGTGAAAGCGGCCTGTGCCGCGAAGTGGTCGGCGTCGACCTCGATGCGCCGTCGCGCAAGCAGGCCGTTGCCCTGGGCGTGGTCGACCGCTGCGAAGAGGACCTGGCCACGGCCTGCCTTGGCGCCGATGTGATCCAACTGGCCGTGCCAATTCTAGCCATGGAGAAAGTTCTGGCGCGCCTGGCCCGGCTCGATCTGGGTGAGGCCGTGATCACGGACGTTGGCAGTGCCAAGGGCAACGTCGTGCGCGAAGCGCGTTCGGTGCTTGGCGAGCGCTTGTCGCGTTTCGTGCCTGGCCACCCCATCGCTGGCTCCGAGCAGAGCGGGGTGGAGGCGTCCAACGCCAGCCTGTTCCGTCGGCACAAGGTCATCCTCACGCCGCTGGCCGAAACCGATCCTGCAGCGCTGGCCCTGGTCGATCGCCTGTGGCGTACGTTGGAGGCTGACGTTGAGCACATGCCGGTCGAGCGCCATGACGAAGTGCTGGCCGCGACCAGCCACTTGCCACACCTGCTGGCCTTCGGGCTGGTCGATTCGCTGGCCAAGCGCAATGAAAACCTGGACATCTTCCGGTACGCTGCGGGAGGTTTTCGCGATTTCACGAGAATCGCCGGTAGCGACCCGACCATGTGGCATGACATTTTTCTCGCCAACCGCGACGCTGTCCTGCGCACACTCGATACATTTCGCAGTGATCTCGACGCCCTGCGCGACGCGATCGCTGAAGGGGACGGGCACCAGCTGCTGGGTGTTTTCACCCGCGCTCGGTTTGCCCGCGAGCATTTCAGTAAAATCCTGGCCCGCCGGGCCTATGTGGACGCTATGAACGCCAACGATCTGATTTTCCTGGCCCAACCCGGTGGCCGCCTGAATGGGCGAATCCGCGTACCGGGCGACAAGTCGATTTCCCATCGCTCGATCATGCTCGGCTCGCTGGCCGAAGGCACCACCGAGGTCGAGGGTTTTCTCGAAGGTGAAGATGCCCTGGCGACCTTGCAGGCTTTTCGCGACATGGGCGTGGTCATCGAAGGCCCTCATCAGGGTCGCGTGATCATCCATGGCGTCGGCCTGCATGGCCTTAAGCCGCCGCCTGGCCCGCTGTACGTGGGCAACTCCGGTACCTCGATGCGCCTGCTGTCGGGCCTGCTAGCCGGCCAGTCGTTCGACGTCACCATGACCGGCGACGCCTCGCTTTCCAAGCGTCCGATGAACCGAGTGGCCAACCCTCTGCGCGAAATGGGCGCGGTGGTCGAGACCGGCCCGGACGGCCGTCCGCCGCTGACCATCCGCGGCGGCAGCAAACTCAAGGCGCTGACCTACACCCTGCCGATGGCCAGTGCCCAGGTCAAATCCTGCCTGCTGCTGGCTGGCCTGTACGCCGAAGGCAAGACCACCGTCACCGAGCCTGCGCCGACCCGTGATCACACCGAGCGCATGCTGCGCGGCTTCGGCTATTCGGTCGAAACCAACGGCCCGGTCGCTTCGCTGCAAGCTGGCGGCAAGCTGACCGCGACTCGCATCGAAGTGCCAGCGGACATTTCGTCGGCAGCGTTCTTCCTGGTGGCGGCGTCCATTGCCGAGGGTTCGGAGCTGGTGCTCGAACATGTCGGCATCAACCCCACCCGTACCGGCGTCATCGACATCCTGCGCCTTATGGGTGGCGATATCACCCTGGAAAACCAGCGTGAAGTCGGTGGTGAGCCGGTGGCCGACCTGCGCGTGCGCGGTGCCAAGCTCAAGGGCATCGATATCCCTGAAGAGCTGGTGCCGCTGGCCATCGATGAGTTCCCCGTGCTGTTCGTTGCCGCTGCCTGCGCTGAAGGGCGTACCGTGCTGCGCGGTGCCGAAGAACTGCGGGTTAAAGAGTCCGACCGCATCCAGGTGATGGCCGACGGCTTGATCACCCTGGGCATCCAGTGTGAGCCCACCCCCGATGGCATCATCATCGACGGCGGGCAACTGGGCGGTGGTGAGGTGCACGGGCACGGTGACCACCGCATCGCCATGGCCTTCAGCGTCGCATCGCTGCGCGCTAGCGCGCCGATTCGTATCCATGACTGCGCCAACGTCGCCACCTCGTTCCCCAACTTCCTGTCGCTGTGCGCTGAGGTTGGCATCCGCGTGGCCGAAGAGGATAAGTCGTGAGCACCTTGACGCCGGTCATCACCATTGATGGACCCAGTGGTTCCGGCAAGGGGACCGTGGCCGGTCTGATGGCACGCGAGCTGGGTTGGCGGCTGCTGGATTCGGGCGCGCTGTACCGTCTGCTGGCCTTCAATGCCAGCAACCACGGCGTGGACCTGACCAATGAGGAACTGCTGACCCAACTTGCCGCCCATCTGGATGTGCAATTCATTGCCGCCGAGCCCGGTAAACTGCAGCAGATCATTCTCGAGGGTGAGGATGTCAGCAACGTGATCCGCACCGAAACCGTCGGTGCCGGCGCTTCGATGGTCGCTTCGCTGCCTGCGGTGCGTGATGCACTGCTGGTGCGCCAGCGCGCCTTCCGCGAGGCGCCAGGCCTGATCGCCGACGGTCGTGACATGGGCACGGTGGTGTTTCCGGACGCGCCGCTGAAGGTGTTTCTCACCGCCAGTGCCGAGGAACGTGCCCGCCGCCGTTACCTTCAGTTGAAGGGCAAGGGTGAAGATGTTAGTCTGTCGAGTCTGCTGGATGAGATTCGTGCGCGTGACGAGCGCGACACCCAACGTGCAGTGGCCCCGCTAAAACCTGCGGCCGACGCCATTCAGTTGGACTCAACCGAGTTGTCCATCGAGCAGGTGTTGCAACGTATCAGGAGCGAGCTCGCCTTGCGCGATCTCCTCTGATAACCAGGAAGGCAGGCAGGGGCACCAGTCAACGTCCTGCCCGCTTTCCTTTATCTAAACGAAACCCACATTGTCTGGAATGTGGCGATGGGCGTCTGTTTCGCCCGAATCTACAGGAATTAAAATGAGCGAAAGCTTTGCAGAACTCTTTGAAGAAAGCCTGAAAACCCTCAATCTTCAGCCGGGTGCGATCATCACCGGTATCGTTGTCGACATCGACGGCGACTGGGTTACCGTACACGCTGGCCTGAAGTCCGAGGGCGTCATCCCGCTCGAGCAGTTCTACAACGAAGCTGGCGAGCTGACCATCAAGGTCGGTGACGAAGTGCACGTTGCGCTGGACGCGGTCGAAGACGGCTTTGGCGAAACCAAGCTGTCCCGTGAAAAAGCCAAGCGCGCCGAGTGCTGGATTGTTCTGGAAGCAGCTTTCGCCGCCGAAGAAGTGGTCAAGGGCGTTATCAACGGTAAGGTTAAGGGCGGCTTCACTGTCGACGTTAACGGCATCCGTGCGTTCCTGCCGGGCTCCCTGGTTGATGTCCGCCCAGTGCGCGACACCACCCACCTGGAAGGCAAAGAGCTGGAATTCAAGGTCATCAAGCTCGATCAGAAGCGCAACAACGTTGTCGTTTCCCGTCGCAGCGTGCTGGAAGCCGAGAACTCCGCCGAGCGCGAAGCCCTGCTGGAAACCCTGCAGGAAGGCCAGCAAGTCAAAGGTATCGTCAAGAACCTCACCGACTACGGCGCATTCGTGGACCTGGGCGGTATCGACGGCCTGCTGCACATCACCGACATGGCTTGGAAGCGTATCAAGCACCCATCGGAAATCGTTAACGTTGGCGACGAAGTCGACGTACGCGTTCTGAAGTTCGACCGCGAGCGCAACCGCGTTTCGCTGGGTCTGAAGCAGATGGGCGAAGATCCGTGGGTAGCTATCACTGCCCGTTACCCAGAAGGTACTCGCGTACAGGCTCGCGTAACCAACCTGACCGACTACGGCTGCTTCGCTGAGCTGGAAGAAGGCGTTGAAGGTCTGGTACACGTTTCTGAAATGGACTGGACCAACAAGAACATCCACCCGTCGAAAGTCGTTCAGGTTGGCGACGAAGTGGAAGTCATGGTTCTGGACATCGACGAAGAGCGTCGTCGTATCTCCCTGGGCATCAAGCAGTGCAAGTCCAACCCATGGGAAGACTTCTCCGGCCAGTTCAACAAGGGTGACAAGATCACCGGTACCATCAAGTCGATCACCGACTTCGGTATCTTCATCGGTCTGGACGGCGGCATCGACGGTCTGGTTCACCTGTCCGACATCTCCTGGAACGAAACCGGCGAAGAAGCCGTACGTCGTTTCAAGAAGGGCGACGAGCTGGAAACCGTCATCCTGTCGGTCGATCCAGAGCGCGAGCGCATCTCCCTGGGCATCAAGCAGCTGGAAGACGATCCGTTCTCCAACTTCGTTGCTGTCAATGACAAGGGCGCTATCGTCAAGGGCATCGTGAAAGAAGTTGACGCCAAAGGTGCCATCGTCACCCTGGCCGACGACATCGAAGCCACTCTGAAAGCTTCCGAAATCAGCCGTGACCGCGTTGAAGACGCGCGTAACGTTCTGAAGGAAGGCGAAGAGATCGAAGCCAAGATCATCAGCGTTGACCGCAAATCGCGTGTCATCAGCCTGTCGATCAAGTCCAAGGACGACGCTGAAGAGCGTGAAGCCATCCAGAGCCTGAAAAACGCTCCGGAAGCGGCTGCCGATACCACCATGGCTGCGCTGCTGCGCGAAGCAATGGCCAAGCAGAACTGAGTTCTGTTTGATCGGTAGAAAGGGCGACCCTCGGGTCGCCCTTTTTTATGGGCGTTATCTGCGCCTGCTTGGGGTGTGACCCTACGTTTTTCGTGGTTGAACTCGCTTGCCTCAACCCGCTAAGGTCCCGACCTTGATTTTCGAGAGACAACCATGGGCTATCTGATCATCGTCGCGCTTATCCAGGCGTTCTCTTTCAGCTTGATAGGCGAGTATCTGGCCGGTCACGTCGACAGTTATTTTGCCGTGCTTGCCCGCGTGGTGCTGGCGGGCTTGGTCTTTCTGCCGTTGACCCGATGGCGGCAAGTAGAACCGCGCTTTGTGCGCTCGATGCTGCTGATAGGCGCCTTGCAGTACGGCATCACCTACGTGTGCCTTTACTTGAGCTTTCGCGTGCTCAGCGTACCCGAGGTGTTGCTGTTCACCATTCTTACACCGCTGCACGTGACTCTGATCGAAGACGCCATGAATCGGCGGTTCAACCCATGGGCGCTGGTGGCAGCGCTGGTGGCTGTGGCCGGAGCTGCGGTGATTCGCTTCGACAGCATCAGTGGCGAATTTTTCATGGGCTTCCTGTTGCTGCAGTTGGCCAACTTCACGTATGCCGCGGGCCAAGTGTTGTATCGGCATCTAGTTGCCCGGTTCCCCAGCGACCTGCCGCACTATGCACGGTTTGGCTATTTCTACCTGGGGGCGCTGTTGGTGGTCCTACCGGCGTTCGTGTTGTTCGGCAACAGCGCACACCTGCCCAGCACCCCGGTGCAATGGGGCGTCTTGGTGTTTCTGGGGCTGTGCCCCACGGCGCTGGGCCTGTACTGGTGGAACAAGGGGGCTTGCCTGGTATCGGGTGGCACACTTGCCGTCATGAACAACCTGCACGTGCCGGTGGGGCTGCTGCTCAACCTGCTGATCTGGAATCAGCATGAACCGCTTGGACGGCTTCTGGCAGGCGGTGCCATTATTCTGGGATCTGTATGGCTAAGCCGTTTCAGTGGACGGGCACAAGCTCCGATGCCCGGCAAAGCCTGACATGCATACCGTTTTCGTGATTGTTGCACCGATCTTCGCCTTGATCATCGTCGGCTACCTGTGCCGCCGCACCAACAAATTGGGCGACAAGGCGGCGGCCGAAATCAACAAGATGGTGGTCTGGTTGTGCCTGCCGGCCTTGCTGTTCAAGGTCACCGCCACGGCCACCTGGGCCGAAATCTGGCACCCTGGGTTCATCGCCGCATTTGGCGCCGGGGCGCTGGGGATGTTTGCGATTACCCTGCTGTGGCGGCTGCGTGGCGGCCATGGATTAGTGGCGTCGAGCATCGATGGGCTGAGTGCCGGCTACGCCAATACCGGCTACATCGGCATTCCCTTGTGCCTGCTGCTGTTCGGTCAGCCTGGCTTGCAGCCAGCGCTGATTTCGTCGTTGATCGTGGTCTGCCTGGTATTTGCTCTGTCGCTGATGTTGATCGAGATCGGCTTGCAGGATGAGCCCGAGGTCGGCCGCGCCGTGGGCCTGGTGCTCAGGGCACTGGCCAAGAACCCGCTAGTCGTCGCGCCGCTGGCAGGTGCAGCGTGGGCCATGACCGGGCTGGGGCTGGCCGAACCGGTGATGCACTTGCTCGACATGCTCGCATTGGCCACCACGCCCTGTGCATTGGTGTCGCTCGGAGCATTTCTGGCAGAGAAACAGCCGCGCGCACAGGCCAGCCCCTGGCCGCTGGTAGTGTTGAAATTGGTCGGCCAGCCGGCGCTGACGTGGGTGCTGGCCTACAAGGTGTTTCACCTGCCCGAGATGTGGGCCGCCTCGGCCGTGCTGCTGGCCGCGCTGCCCACCGGTACTGGGCCGTTCATGCTGGCGGAGTACTACAACCGGGATGCGGGGTTGATATCCAGGACCATTCTCTGGTCAACGGTAGTCTCGCTGCTCACCTTGACGGCGCTGCTGTACATATTGGGGTATGCGCAGTGAATGAGCGATTCAAACGTTTACAGATTCGGGTCGCGTTCAGCAAGACGCTGGCCGGGCCCAGAACGCTGAGGTGAGGCGCTGGTCCAGAACGCCTCACCGACATCGCTACTGGACCGTCGGGCAGGCCGCTAGCGCGCCAGCAGCCAGATCATGACCACCACGATTACCACGCCAGCCACGATCATCCAGCGGGACCGGCTGTGTTCCCGTGGCTGCGTCTGGGCGTGTGGCCGGGTGTGCGTCTGCGCCTTGTCAGGTTCAGCGAATCGCGCCTGCTGGGCAGGGGCTTGCGGCGCTGCCAGCGGTGCCTCTTCCCCGCGCAACAGTCGCACCAGTCGCGGCCATCCTGCCTGCTCGGCCAATTGCAACGGCGTTTGCCCCAACGGGTTGAGCGCCGAGGTGTCGGCCCCGTGCTCAAGCAGAGCACTCACCACCGGGTAGTTGCCCGCCAACGTCTCGCGGTGCAGCAGCAGCCAACCGCCCTCATCGGGATCGGTGACCATGGCAGGGTGTTGCACCAGTGCATCGTGCACCTGCGCCACCATGTTCACGGCCATGGGATGGTCAGCCTCTTCCAGCTGCTTGAGCGCTTGTGCGTCGGCCGGCGTATCCAGAGCCCGCGAGAGCAACACCTGGGATTGCCCTTTGGGCGCCGGTACGAGCGCCACGAAGCCGGGCTCAGCAAATTGCAGGCCCCAGGCCGCATCGTGTTCAGCACGTTCGGCTGCGGGCATCTCGCTGCGCATCGCATCGATGGTGAAGCCTCCATAGACCTCGCCGGCAGACACGTACATCCAGTCGGTGAGCGCCGAAAACGGCAGCGTCACCCGCTGCGATGCATCGAAGCCCGTGGCCCATTCCGGTTCGTTGAGCAGCATGCCGCTGATCGAGACGCCGTCGAACGCCACCTCGCTGAGCCACATGTTCTCCACGGTTGGCAGTTCCGGATCATCACCGTGGACCGGAAAAGCCATCTTCACGGCGGCCATGTCCAGGCCCTTGATAATCCGGCGTGCCTCCCAGGAAAGCTCGCGCCAGAAAAACTTGAACGTGGCCTGCGCATTGGCGATGGCGGTTTGAAGGGCAGGGCTGTTGTCGTCGGCCGGGTAGATGATTTGCTCGGTCATAGGGTACATCCGTGTGAGTGCGTGTTGATGACGAGGGGTATCAGGGTCATCAGACCGAAGAGCACGGGGCTGGTTCGAGGGGCTTGCGAGCCTTGAGCTCAGCCTCCCTGCTCAAGCCTCGCTCATTTCCTCAACCCGCCGCGACATCGGCGCCTGTACGGGCGCAACATGCCCGGCCAGGCCAACGCGCATATCGTTGCCACTTGGCTGCTGATACAAGCTCAACCCAAACTCCGGCAACACCGCCAGCAGGTAATCGAAGATATCCCCCTGAATGCGCTCGTACTCGGCCCACACCGTGGTGGTGAAGCAGTAGATTTCCAGCGGCACGCCTTCTGCCGTGGTCTGCATCTGGCGGACCATGCAGGTCATGTTCGCGTGTACGTCCGGGTGGTTTCTCAGGTAGGCCAATGCGAAGGCGCGGAAGGTGCCAATGTTGGTCAGCTTGCGCCGGTTGGCCGAGAGTTCCGCCACCGGCCCCAAGGCTTCGTTCCAGCTTTGCAGCTCCTGACGTTTGCCGGCCAGGTAGTCACCCAGCAGGCGTACCTGACTCAGGCGCTGCTCCTCTTCACGGGTCAAGAAACGGACCCCGGCCGCGTCGATGAACAGGCTGCGCTTGATGCGCCGGCCGCCCGACTGCTGCATGCCCCGGTAGTTGCGGAACGATTCGCTCATCAGGCGCCAAGTGGGGATGGAGACGATGGTCTTGTCGAAGTTCTGCACCTTGACCGTGTGCAGGGTAATGTCCACCACATCGCCATCGGCGCCGACCTGGGGCATTTCGATCCAGTCGCCGACGTGCAGCATGTCGTTGCTGGTCAGCTGCACGCTGGCCACGAATGACAAGAGTGTGTCCTTGTACACCAACAGCAGCACGGCTGACATCGCGCCCAGGCCTGACAGCAGTAGCAACGGTGAACGGTCGATAAGGGTGGCGACGATGACGATGGCCGCGAAGATCCACAGCATCATCTTGGCCAGTTGCACATAGCCCTTGATGGAGCGTGTGCGGGCGTGCTCGGTGCGGGCATAGATGTCGAGCAGGGCATCGAGCAGGCACGACAGGGCCATGGTCATGAACAGCAGCGTGAAAGCCAACGCCAGGTTGCCCAGAAAGTGCTGGGCGGTGTCGGACAACTCTGGCACCAGCTTGAGCCCGAACTGCAGGACCAGCGACGGTGTGGTCTGCGCCAGGCGGTGGAAAACCTTGTTGTGCCGCAGGTCGTCGAGCCATTTCAGGGCAGGCTGGCGTGCCAGCAGGCGAGCGCCGTGCAGCACCAGAAAGCGCGCCAGGCGCCCTAGAATCAGCGATATCACCAGCAGTACGGCCAGGCCGATAGCGGCGTGCAGCATGGGGTGTTGGTCGAGGGTACCCCACAGGTCGAGGGAGTCGCGCCAGAAGCGTTGGATGTCCATGGGCTTGCTTACAGTCTTGTTGCCAAACGAGGCGTTATTAGAACGCGGATGGGCAGCCCCATGCCAAAAGAAATTCGGCTAAATCGCTAGAAAACGTTACCCTATGCAGCTGATTTCCGTACTTGCCTGAGGTTACCTCCGTGTTCTCCCAATTCGCCTTGCACGAACGCCTGCTCAAAGCCGTGGCCGAGCTTAACTTCGTCGAGCCTACCCCGGTGCAGGCCGCCGCCATTCCCCTGGCGCTGCAAGGGCGGGACCTGCGTGTCACCGCGCAGACCGGCAGTGGCAAGACGGCGGCGTTCGTTCTGCCGCTGCTCAATCGTCTGGTCGATCTGCGCGAGCGCCGTGTGGAGATTCGCGCGCTGATCCTGCTGCCCACCCGTGAGCTGGCACAGCAGACCCTCAAGCAGGTGCAGCTGTTCTCGCAGTTCACTTACATCAAGTCGGGCCTTGTAACCGGCGGCGAAGACTTCAAGGAACAGGCCGCCATGCTGCGCAAGGTGCCGGACGTGCTGATCGGCACCCCGGGCCGTTTGCTCGAGCAACTCAACGCCGGCAACCTCGACCTGTCCCACGTCCAGGTGCTGATTCTGGACGAAGCCGACCGCATGCTCGACATGGGCTTTGCCGAGGACATGGAACGCCTGTGCAAGGAATGCGAAAACCGCGAGCAGACCCTGCTGTTCTCGGCCACTACCGGCGGCGCGGCGTTGCGCGACATGATCGGCAAGGTCCTGAAAGACCCTGAGCACCTGATGCTCAACAGCGTATCGCAGCTGGCCGAGGGCACCCGCCAGCAGATCATCACGGCCGACCATGACCAGCACAAAGAGCAGATCGTGCAATGGCTGCTGGCCAACGAAACCTTCGACAAGGCGATCATCTTCTCCAATACCCGCGCCATGGCTGACCGTATCTATGGCCACCTGGTCGCCAAGGACGTCAAGGCATTCGTGCTGCACGGCGAGAAGGACCAGAAAGACCGCAAGCTGGCCATCGAGCGCTTCAAGCAGGGTAGCTCCAAGGTGCTGGTCGCCACCGACGTGGCCGCGCGCGGCCTGGACATCGACGGCCTGGACTTGGTCATCAACTTCGACATGCCACGCAGCGGCGATGAATACGTGCACCGTGTGGGTCGTACCGGGCGCGCCGGGGGCGAAGGCCTGGCGATCTCGCTGATCACCCATAACGACTGGAACCTGATGTCCAGCATCGAGCGCTACCTTAAGCAGCAGTTCGAGCGCCGGGTCATCAAGGAAGTCAAAGGCACCTATAGCGGGCCCAAGAAAGTCAAGGCGTCTGGCAAAGCTGCCAGCACCAAAAAGAAGAAGACGGACAAGAAAGGTGGCGACAAGAAGGCCAGCGCCAAGCGCAAGCCTACGGCCAAGCAAAGGGCCAACGCACCGTTGACCAGCTCCGATGGGCTCGCGCCGTTGAAGAAGCGCAAGCCGTCGGCCGAGTAAGGCCGGGTGCCTGTGCCAGGGCAGCGCTCAGCGCCGCCCTGGCAGCTACCGTCCTGGCGTCATCCTGCCTTTTTTTCGGCCGCTTTCAATTCCTTGATACGCGTGTCGATCAACTGACACTTGTCCGGCAAGTCCTTGCTGGCGGTGCCCAATTGCATGCCTTGCAGTTCCTCATTCATTTCCTTGGCCTTCGTCGGATTCTGTTCGGTCAGTTGAGCCACCAGCCCAGCCAGTTCCTCGCGTTTTTGCGTCGCTTCTTCGGGCGTGCATGCCCAGGCGGGCAACGCGCTGAACAGTGTGACCAAGCATGTGATACGCAGCAGTGGTTTCATCCTTTGCTCCTCCGGCGTGGTTGATGGACGGTTGAGGCGCGGCGAGCCGATTGGTTCACGATCAGGGATAAGTGGCCAGGGTTCGGTGTGGCTTATTGCAGCTAAAGCACGTGACCTCCAGGCCATTTGCGCGGAACGTGCGCAGATTTGAAAGGTCCCACACCTGTGTACATCCTCGACGCACACCAGGAGGTAATCGCATGCGTACCATCTACAACTGGGACCTGATCGAACGCTTGTTGCATGAAGTGCAGAACGGCAGTGGGCAGAATTTCACGCCCCGCCCTTATGCCGAAGCGCACGCCGCTGACCTGGCGGCCAAGGGTGAACCCGTCGGTGACCTGGATCGCCTCAAAAGCCAGGCCTGCGAATACGAGAAGCTGCTTCTGGAGCGAGGCTATATTCAAAGCCGCCCGGAAGAGGAGGGTGGAAACGGCGAGAACTTCGTGCTGACCGAGCGAGGGTCGCGCCTGATGAGCCTGATCGACAGCAGCATTCCAGGCTTCGAACACCCGCGGCAAGTGCTGGATGATCAGGATGATGCGCTGGATGAAAGCACCTTTGAACACGTCTCGTCCAAGGCGCAGATTGCCGGTGGTGCCATTTAAAGCTGGCCAGCGAGGCATGCGTGAATTGATAATCCCGTGTCCCTTTTTTCAGGTGAATCACTGCGCATGCCTTTGCACCGTCTCGAGGTCCGCCGATGAGCGTGGCCCGCAAGAACCCCGATGCCTTTGCGTTTCAGGTCATGGTGGTGCTTTGCCTGATCTGGGGCAGCCAGCAGGTGCTGATCAAAACGGCCGCCGTGGACATTGCCCCAGTGATGCAGGCAACCCTGCGCAACTGCATCGCTGCGGTGCTGGTCGGGCTGATGATACTGTGGCGCGGCGACTGGAAACAGGTAGGGGGGACTTGGCGAGCAGGTGTGTTGGCGGGCGGATTGTTCGGACTCGAGTTTCTGTTCATCGCCGAAGGACTCAAGCTGACCACGGCCGCTCACATGTCGGTGTTCTTGTACACAGCGCCCATCTTCACCGCCCTTGGCCTTCATTTCATGCTGCCCAGCGAACGGCTGAGACTGTTGCAATGGCTAGGCATACTGCTGGCGTTCGCGGGCATTGCACTGGCCTTTGTGGGTGGGACCTCATGGGCCGAGATGGACGGGCGCACCTTGCTGGGGGATGCCTTTGGGGTACTCGCCGGCTTGGCATGGGGCGCGACCACGGTCGTGGTCAGGGGGTCGCGGCTTTCCGAGGCACCGGCAACCCTTACCCTGTTCTATCAGCTAGCGGTAGGTTTTGTCGGCTTACTGCTTATTGGGCTGATCACGGGGCAGGCCGGCGATGTGGTCATGACGCCGCTGGCGATTGGGAGCGTGTTGTTCCAGGGCGTAATCGTCTCGTTCATCAGTTACCTGACCTGGTTCTGGCTGCTGCGCAAGTACCTGGCATCGAACCTGGCTGTGTTTTCATTCATCACGCCCCTGTTCGGCGTCACCTTCGGGGTGTTGATCCTGGGCGAACCGCTGACCGTGAACTTCGTGCTTGGCGCTGTGCTGGTGCTCGTGGGCGTGGTTTTGGTGAGTGCCGAACCCTGGGTACGGCAGCAACTGCGCAAATGGGTCGGGTAAGGCCAGAACCTAGCAGTAACATAGGGAAACGATTGGCGGTGCCAGGAAATCCCCCAAGCGGCTTGATCGGCGTCACAATCACCCCCATCTGTAAGATCAGACGTAGGCGTCAGCCCATACATGCGGCTATGATCTGTATAAGGCAGCGCCAAACTGATTCGCCGTTAGGCTTACCCGTAAAGGGGGCATTATGAATAAAGCACTGTACAACTGGCTCCACGACCTCGGGGTTGCCTTGGGTTTGATTCCGCCGCCCTTGCAGCCGGTGCCCATCCCGACTGATGAAAAGCAGCGCCCCCGTCAGCCACGCCGCCGCTGAGCGAGCGAAGGCCGCTCTACCTTTCGGGGCGGAGCGGCTTCTTTGTTCTAATTAGGCGTTTTTGTTCCTTGGCGCACCCGCTCTAGGGCTCTGGCTGTTCATAACGGCTTTCGGCAGCACTGATCGAGCCCTGCTTCTCCCTCCGTAATATCCCCCTTTCACCCACTCATTCCCGGGCTTTGCGACCTGTTTCAGCCAGCTGCGACACTGGCGTAAACATTGCGTTGATGTATTTCGTCAGGATGCAATAATTTCCTGCGGCTACGGCCTCCTATTTGAAAGCGCTCTGCTACATATCAACCTTGCGCCTACTTTTCTCCCATTTTCATCCTGCAAGGATCGCCGAAGATGCGCACGAACTTGCCCGTCACCGAGCATGAAAGAACCTTCCCCGGTGACCAGCGCCTGATCTCGACCACCGATCTCGATAGCCGAATCACCTACTGCAACGAAGCGTTCGTGGCCATCAGTGGCTTCACTTATGACGAACTGGTAGGTCAGCCCCACAATTTGGTACGTCATCCGGACATGCCCGCCGCGGTGTTTGGCCATATGTGGGACACCATCAAGCAGGGCAAGCCCTGGATGGGTATCGTCAAAAACCGAGCAAAGAACGGTGACTATTACTGGGTCAGTGCCTACGTCACGCCCATCTACGAACAAGGCCGCGTCAGTGGTTACGAGTCAGTGCGTTCAGTGCCCAGCCGCGCGCAGATCGCCCGTGCCGAGCGCCTGTATGCCCGCCTGCGCAGTGACCGTGCGCCGTTGCCGTGGGTAGCACGTGTGGGCCAACGCCTGGGGACTGGCTGGCCGCTTGCCGCCGCCGGAGCGCTATCGGCGTTAGCCTACGCCAGCCTGCCGGCCTACGCTGCACTGGCGGTATTGATGACCAGCCTGCTGCTGGCCTGGTACGTCATCGAGCGCCAGCACAGCCAAGCCATACAGCGCACGTTGGCTGCACACCCCAGGGCCTTCACCAGCCCGCTGGTGGCGCTGACCTATAGCGCCAGCCCCGGGCTGCATGGGCAAATGGATCTGGCCATGCTGAGTGAAGAAGCGCGCTTGCAAACCGCCTTGACCCGGCTTGAGGATGCAGGCGTGGGGGTAAAGGACCGGGCTTCACAATCCTCCAAACTGTCAGACACACAGGCCTCGATGCTTGACCGTCAACGCAGTGAAACGGATCAGTCCGCCACTGCCATCGCCGAGATGGCGGCAACCATCCAGCAGGTCACGCAGAACGTCCAGAGCACGGCCCATGCTGCCGGCGATGCCGATCAATTGGCTCAGCGCGGCAGTGAGCTGGCCCAGCAGAGCCTCCATGCCATGGACAGCATGAGTGATGCGGTCAGTGATATTGGCCAGGCCGTCAACGCACTCGCCCAGCAGACCCAGTCCATCGGCAGCGTGGTCGATGTGATCACAGCCATTGCCGAGCAGACCAACCTACTGGCACTTAACGCTGCCATCGAAGCGGCCCGTGCGGGGGAGCAGGGGCGGGGGTTTGCCGTGGTGGCCGACGAGGTCCGTTCGCTGGCACAGCGCACCCGCACCTCGACCGAGGAAATTCATCAGATCATCGCCACCCTGCGCGCGGGCACCGAGCGGGCAGTGAGCTCCGCCGGCCACGGCGAGCGCATCGCGCGCGACAGCAGGCAAAGCGTTGAGGCCGTGCAGAACGCGCTGGTCGGCATCGCCCAGGCGGTCAGCAGGATCACAGGCATGAGCCAACAGATGGCTGCTGCTTCCGAACAGCAAAGCCATGTGGCTGAAGACATCAACCAGCAGATCACGCGCATCGCCCAGTTGTGCGACCAAAGCGCTGGGCAGGCACGGCAAGGCGCGCAGATCAGCCAGGACCTCGAACGCATGGCCGACTATCTCTACGGCCTGGCCGAGCGCTTCAATCGCTGATCGCCCACACCTGCGCGGGGCACGCTTTGGGCTGAAGGCGTGCCGGTTGATCTGCGGTTCTGTGGCACACTGCGCGGCCAAGGAGACCTCATGTCCAGACCCCGCTGCGAGCGCTGCCTGCGCCCCCTCGACCATTGCCTCTGCGCCTTGATACCTGCGATCGGCAGCAGGACCCGCGTGTTGCTGTTGCAGCACCCAAGCGAAGCGTCCCATGCGCTGAACACGGCTCGCCTGGCAGCGCTAGGCTTGATCAATGCGCAGCTGCACGTGGGTGAGGTATTCGACGACCTGGACCGATGGCTGGCAATGCCGGGTTACCGGCCAGTGGTGTTGTTTCCGGGCGAGGGGGCGCAAGCGCTCGGGCCTTACACGCAGACCGACGACACACCGTTGTTGCTGGTCGTGCCGGACGGTACCTGGCGCAAGGCGCGCAAGCTGATGTATCTCAATCCGCTGCTGGCGGCTCTGCCGAAGGTCACCTTGGGGAATGTGACGCCGTCACGCTATCGTCTGCGCAAGGCGCCCGAGGCAGGCGCGCTTTCGACCATCGAGGCGGTGGTGCAGGCCTTGAACGTGCTGGAGTACCCTGCCAGCTTCGACGCGGTGCTGGCGCCGTTCGAGGCCCTGATCGAAGGGCAGATCCAAGCCATGGGTGCCGGCACCTACGAGCGCAATCATCACAAGGATACAGGGGCGCCCTGAGCGACGCCCCGGTCTGGTCAGCGCATCTCGGGCAGATGAGCTTCAGTGCGCACTTCGGTGGCTGCGTAGGCGTCAGGCGGTAGCGAGATGCGCTGCTTGCTCAACAGCTCGCCCATGGTGGCCAGTACCCGGTAGCGGGAATAGGCTTCGGTGTAGCGCACCTCGGTGTAGCGACGGTCCGCGTTGTACAGCTCGTTCTCACTGTCGAGCACGTCCAGCAGGGTACGTTGGCCCAGACCGAACTGGTCCTGGTAGGCGGCGCGCACCCGTTTGGTGGTGTCGGCGTACTCGCGCGCGGTAGGCAGCTGCTTGCTGGCGTTGTTCAAGGCGTTCCAGGCCAGGCTCAGGTTTTCGGTCAGCTCGCGCAGTGCATTGTTGCGAATGTCCATGGCCTGGTTGATCTTGTGCGCGTCGGAGTTCAGGCGGGCCTTGTCGCTGCCGCCGCGGAACAGGTTGTAGTTCATCTCAACGCCTGCCTGCCAGTCGTTGTTGCTGTGGCCTTTTTCACCGCCGGTATTGTTGTTGGCACCGGTGGCCAGAATGGCATCAAAGCGCGGGTAGAAGGTCGACTTGGCAACCTTGTACTGCTCTTCGGCGGCGTTCACGTCCGCCTGGGCCGACTTGATGTAAGGGTTGTTCTGGCGCATGCCTTCGCGTGCTTCTTCCAGCGTTGCTGGCATTTGCACGGCGACCGCTTGCGGATCTTCCAGCTCATCCGGTACACGGCCCACGACACTGAAGAAGTTGGCTTCGGCATCGGCCAGGTCCACCTCGGCGGTATCGAGGTTGTTCTCCGCCAGGGCGCGACGAGCACGGGACTGGTCCAGGTCAGCTGTACTGCCGACACCCCGTTCGTTGCGCAGGCCGATCTGGTCGTTCACCCGCAGGTGGGCTTGCAGGTTGTTCTTGGCCAGGCTTACCAGTTCGCGGCGCTTGAGCACTTCCAGGTACACCTCGATGGCGCGCAAGGCAACGTCCTGAGCCACTGCCTGGGTGTAGTACGCACGGGAGGTGGAGACCGCTTGGGTGCGGCCCACTTCGCTGGAGGTGTTGAAGCCATCGAAGATCATCTGCCGCAGGCGCAGGTCGGCCTGGGAATAGTTGAGGGTTTCCTTGCCACGTCGTCCGTCAGTACCACGCGTGTTGGCGTTGTCCGAGCGCTGGCGACCGTAGCCCGCTACCAGGTCGACGGATGGGTAGTAGCCGCCGCGGGCGAACTTCACATCTTCATCGGCAGACAACTTGCTGTTGCGGTTCGAGCTGACCTGGGGGTGGTAGTCCACAGCGCTTTGGACAGCTTCGGTGATCGACATCGCCTGCACGTGGGCACTTGCCAGAGCCAACAGCAACGCACTGGTGATGGGGTTCAAAAGACGCATGGGTACCTCTCCCTGATCCTGGGTTTTCCTACAAATCGCCAAAAAAATGACTATATTCCGATGCCGTATAGTGTTGCAGTTTTTTAAGCCCACAGCTAAGTACATTCATTGAGATGAGTAAGAAGATTTATTCATATCAACGTGCCATGTTCGACATTAATTGTCTAACGCTGAGAAGGGGAGCTGCTGACTCAGATGCCATCAAGCGCTGTCGAGGGGGCGCAAAGTGGCGGCTGCAAGCAGTTCCAGAACGAATCTAGATAAAAGAATGGTGGGGTAGGCCAAATTGATATTTGGCGACAAATTATTGTCACTTAGGCGGTGTGTAGGTTTTTTGCCGAAGAATGTAGAACGTTACACCCACCGCACTGGCCAGCATGAACAACCGTGCCCAGGGAAACGGAACCAGATAGCAGGAAACGGCGATGCTCAACCACATCAGGCCTATGGCATAGGCCTTGGCTTTGAGGGGCATACCCTCGCCGCCTAGGTAGCCCCGGATCCAGGGCCCCAGGCGAGGGTGATTGACCAACCAGTCGTGAAAGCGTGGCGAGCTGCGGGCAAAACACGCCGCTGCCAGCAGGAGAAACGGCGTGGTCGGCAGCACCGGCAGGAAGATGCCAACCACGCCCAGCGCCACGCTCAGCCAGCCGATGGCCAGCAGCAGGTAGCGCATGCCCGGCTTAGTGGTGACGGGGCTTGAGCAGGGCCGGTTTCTCTTCCGGGGCATGTAACAACAGGAACAGCGCGGTCAGGGCCTCGGGAATCTGCACGATCATGTCGTCCTGAAGGCTGGCATTGCTGGCGATGTCGGCAAATTCAGGCTGCTCGTCGAACAGGCCCGAACCGACCATGATCGGCAGCAGCATTTCGCTCACTTCCTCTTCGGCATTCTCGAACCAGGCTTCCTCGCGCAGGAAGACCCCTTCCATGAAGCCGATGCACCAGCCGCGCAGGTCGGAGTCGTCAGGGTCATCGCCCAGATCCAGGTCGCAGGGCAGCTCGAACTCGTCATCACTGGCCAACTGGCGCGCGATATGGCCTTTGAGGGCAACCAGCGTGGCCTCGATCTCGACGCGCTGGGCCTCGCTGGCGTAGTGCGGTTCTTCGGCGAACAAGGCGTCGATCCATTCGCGCTCGGGCACCTCTTCGGCGTTGATCGACAAGGCAGTGAGGTAGCCGTGGGCGGCGACATAGTCCAGCGCTTCTTCGTGCAGCTCGTCGGCGTCGAGGAAGGCTTGCAGGCGGGTCAGTTGCTCGGCGAAGGACATTACGGGGCTACCTTGGGAATAAACGATACCGAATTCTAGCACCTTGCAGCGTCAGCGGGGCAAAGACACGCCCATCGCAACGGTGCCAGTGCAGGGAGCGGGTGCGGTATACTTGGCGGTTTCCAGCCAAGGGCCCACCGTTGTCGGGCCCTTGGCAAAAACCGCTTACGCATTCGGCGTGTGCGGCGCGGGTTTTTCGTCCAGCCTGTAGCGGGGTGGTACGGCGTTTTTGGAGTTGCACATGCTCGAACAGGCTCAGCGCGTTCTCAAGGACATCTTCGGCTACGACAGCTTCCGAGGGCGCCAGGCAGCGATCATCGAATGCGTAGCCAATGGTGGCGATGCCCTGGTGCTGATGCCCACAGGTGGCGGCAAGTCGCTGTGTTTCCAGGTACCGGGGTTGCTGCGCCCAGGCCTGACCGTGGTGGTGTCGCCGTTGATCGCACTGATGGACGACCAGGTCGCCACGCTCGATGAACTGGGGGTATCGGCCGCGGCGCTGAACTCCACGCTCAATGCCGAGCAACAACGGGAACTGGCTGGGCGCCTGCGCCGCGGCGAGGTGAAGATGCTCTACCTGGCGCCAGAGCGCCTGGTGCAACCGCGCATGCTCGATTTTCTGCGCGACCTGGACATTTCGCTGTTCGCCATCGACGAAGCCCACTGCGTGTCCCAGTGGGGCCACGATTTTCGCCCCGAATACTTGCAACTGGGCCAACTGGCCGAGCTGTTCCCGCATGTGCCACGTATTGCGCTCACCGCGACCGCAGACATGCGTACCCGTGAGGAAATCGTCCAGCGCCTGCACCTGCAGGGGGCCGAGCGCTTCCTCTCGAGCTTCGACCGGCCGAACATCTTCTACCGCATCGTCCCCAAGGAAGCGCCCCGCAGGCAGCTCATGGCGTTTCTGGGCGAACGCCGTGGGAACGCAGGCATCGTCTATTGCCTGTCGCGCAAGAAAGTCGACGAAACCGCTGCGTTTCTCTGCGACCAGGGCTTCCCCGCGCTGCCTTACCACGCCGGCCTGCCGGCTGAGACGCGCTCGGCCAACCAGCATCGGTTCCTCAACGAAGAAGGGCTGATCATGGTCGCGACAATCGCCTTCGGCATGGGCATCGACAAGCCCAACGTGCGTTTCGTCGCGCACCTGGACCTGCCAAAGTCGCTGGAAGCCTACTATCAGGAAACCGGTCGTGCCGGTCGTGACGGCCTGCCTTCGGACGCTTGGATGGCGTACGGCTTGCAGGACATGGTCATGCTCAAGCAGATGCTGCAGAACTCCGAGGGTGACGAGCGCCACAAGCGCATCGAGCAGCACAAGCTCGACGCAATGCTTGCCTTGTGCGAGGAGACACGCTGCCGACGCCAGACCTTGCTGGCGTACTTCGATGAGACGCTGGAACAACCCTGCGGGCACTGCGACAACTGTGTCGACAACGTGCAGACGTGGGATGCCACCGAGCCCGCCCGCCAGGCATTGTCAGCAGTGTTTCGCACCGGCCAGCGTTATGGCGTGGGGCATCTGGTGGACGTGCTGCTGGGCAAAAGCACCGAGAAAGTGACTAATTTCGGTCATGACAAGCTGTCGGTGTTCGGCGTCGGCAAGGCGCTGGCCGAGGCCGACTGGCGCTCGCTGTTCCGCCAACTGGTAGCCCGTGGCCTGGTCGACATCGACCTGGAAGGCTACGGCGGCCTGCGCCTGTCGGACAGCTGCCGCCCGCTGCTGCGCGGCGAAGTCACGTTGCAACTGCGCCGTGATCTGAAACCGCAAACCGTAGCCAAGGCCTCGTCTTCTGGCGGCAGCCCGGCGAGCCAGTTGGTGCGTGCAGAAGAACGCGAATTGTGGGAAGCGCTGCGCACCTTGCGCCGCAAGCTTGCCGAAGAGCATCGCGTCCCGCCTTACGTCATCTTCCCGGACTCCACCTTGCTTGAGATGCTGCGCAGCCAGCCGGTGACCCTGAGTGACATGGCGCAGGTCAGCGGTGTCGGCGCCCGCAAGCTGGAACGCTACGGGCAGGCATTCCTGGAAGTGCTCAATGGCAGCGGCGGCACCCCCGAGGCGCCGAAGGTGGTACTGGACTTGCGTCATGAACTGGTCAGCTTGGCCCGCGCTGGCATGACGCCGGCGCAGATCGCCGGTCAGCTCGACTGCACCGAAAAGAACGTCTACAGCCTTCTGGCTGAGGCCTTGGGGCGTCAGGAGCTTAACCTTGAACAGGCGCTGGACCTGCCGGAAGATCTTCTGTCGGAGATCCAGGATGCCTTCCTCGACGGCGAAGGCGAATTGCCACCCGTTTCCACCATTGCGCCGTTGTTCGGATCGCGTGTGCCAGACGGCGTCCTGCACTGCGTGCGCGCCGCCTTGGCGGCTGAGTTCGAGCTGTGACAGTGCGCGCTACCGGCTCGGCCCGAGCGGTTTGCTGATCCGTGTCACGCCAGCGCACATTTACCCTGCAGCAGCGCATCCCGACGGCTTGCCTCGTCGGGCTGCGCATGATTAGCTGCCTAACAATTAGAACTGTTCGACGAGTCGCTTTATGCCCCTGACTGACAATCAACACCGCTTCGGCATGCAGCTTGCCCAGATGTCCCGTGGTTGGCGCGCCGAGCTTGATCGCCGTCTGGCCGGCCTCAACCTGTCACAGGCGCGGTGGCTGGTGCTGCTGCACCTGGCACGGTTCGAGGAAGCGCCCACCCAACGCGAACTGGCGCAGAGCGTCGGCGTGGAGGGCCCGACCCTGGCGCGTTTGCTCGATAGTCTCGAAGGGCAGGGGCTGGTGCGTCGCCAGGCCGTTGTCGAAGACCGGCGGGCCAAGAAGATCCTGCTGTGCCCCCCAGCCAAGCCCCTGATCGAGCAGATCGAGACCATCGCCAATCAGCTACGCATCGAGCTTTTCACAGGCGTCGATGAAGCGGACCTTGAGGTCTGCATGCGGGTCCATGCCAAGATTCTGAGCAACCTGGAAAAGCCCTGATCCACCGTTTGCGAGGCGCATCACCATGACCGAGCCAAAGCCTGAAGTCGTCATCACCTATTGCACCCAGTGCCAGTGGCTGCTGCGTGCCGGCTGGCTGGCCCAGGAGCTACTCAGTACGTTTGGCCAGGACCTGGGGCAGGTGGCCTTGCAGCCGGGTACCGGCGGCGTTTTTCGCATCACCTGCGATGGCGTGCAGGTGTGGGAGCGCAAAGCCGATGGCGGCTTCCCTGAAGCAAAAGTGCTCAAGCAACGCGTACGCGATCAGATCGATCCACAGCGCGACCTGGGTCACAACGACCGCTAACCGCCCCGGCCGTGTCGATATTGTAGGCCGGCGCCTTGGCGTCAGAGGCGCACCTTGCCCAGCAGCACGTCCCTGAACATCGCGAAGTCGCCTAGCAAGCTATAGAAGGGATAGGTGAAGGTCGCAGGCCGATTCTTCTCGAAAAAGTAATGCCCTACCCAGGCCAGGCCGTAGCCGACCACGGGCACCGCCAGCAGCAGCATCCACTCGCCGCTGCCGATGGCGTAGGCCAGCAGGGCAATGACCAGGCTGGTGCCCACGAAGTGCAGGCGGCGGCACGTGGGGTTGCTGTGTTCACCGAGGTAGTAGGGGTAGAACTCGGCGAAGGTTCGGAATTGCGCTGTGCGGTCCATGACACTGCTCCGGAAGATTGACTGGGAATGATAGACACGGCGTGGAGCCTGATTCGAGTCTAGAGTCACTGACGAGGCGTACCAGTGACAATAGGCGCCAATTGAGTATCCTTGGGGTTCACCGCAGGAGCGGTCAGCATAAGAAGCGTGCCATGAGCGAAAGAACCACCTCCGCCAGCTGGGCATCTGGAATCGTCAAGGCGCTGGAGCTCGAAGGGCTCGATTGCCAGGCCATGTTCAAGCAGCTGGGGCTGGATTTCACTGCTCTCGACGATCCGGATGCGCGCTTCCCGCAGGACGCCATGACCCGGCTCTGGCAACTGGCGGTGGAGCTATCAGGCAATGAAGCAATCGGCCTGAACATGGCGCGCGTGGTCAGGCCGGCATCCTTTCATGTGGTGGGCTACGCGCTGATGTCCAGCCGCACGCTGGCCGAAGGCTTCGCACGGCTGGTGCGCTATCAGCGCATCATCGCCGAGAGCTCTGACTTGAGCTTCATCCTCACCCCCGAAGGCTATTCGCTGATCCTGACCGTGCACGGCGACCACCTGCCGCCCACCCGGCACAGTGCCGAGGCGTCGCTGGCCTGCGCCCTGTCGCTGTGCAAATGGCTCAGCGGCCGGCCGGTCCAGCCGCGACGGGTGCTGATACAGGGGCCGCCGCCCAAGAACCTGGAACCCTACAAAGTGGCCTTTCATTCCCCACTGATCTTCAATGCGCCCCATGATGCCCTGGTGTTCGAGCGGGCTGACATGGAGGCGCCACTGCCCACAGCCAACGAAGCCATGGCCGTATTGCACGACCGGTTCGCCGGTGAATACCTGGCACGCTTCTCGGAGACCCGCGTGACCCACCGGGTGCGCCAGGTGCTGTGCCGCATCCTGCCCCAGGGCGAGCCCAAGCGTGAAACCCTGGCACAGGCGTTGCACCTGTCCCAGCGCACCTTGCAGCGCCGGTTGCAGGATGAGGGCACCAGCTTCCAGGCGTTGCTCGACGATACCCGACGCGAACTGGCCGAACAGTACTTGGCCCAGCCCAACATGACCCTGCTGGAAACCGCCTACCTGCTTGGCTTTGCCGACCCTAGCAACTTTTACCGGGCCTTTCGCCGTTGGTTTGGCGTCACGCCCAGCGAGTACCGGGCTCGCCTGGGCACCGATATCGACGGAGTCAGTGACGCCAGAAAGCCGGCATGCACAACACCAGCACGGTGATGATTTCCAGCCGGCCCAGCAGCATGCCGCCGGCCAGGATCCACTTGGCGGCGTCGGGCAGCTTGGCGTAGTTACCCGACGGCCCGATCACTTCGCCAAGGCCCGGGCCCACACCGGACACCGTCCCGGCCGCGCCGGTCAGGGCGGTCATCCAGTCGACCCCCAGCAATGACAGCAGCAACGCCATCACGCAGATGGTGATGGCGAAAAAGAAGGAAAACGTGAGGATCGAGCGTACGATTTCTTCGTCGAGGCGGTGCCCGTTGTACTTCTGCTTGATTACTGCCCGGGGGTGAATCAACTGGTTGAGGTTGGCCTTGAGCAGGATATAGGCCACCTGGAAGCGGAAGATCTTGATACCGCCGGCCGTCGAACCGGAACACCCGCCCACGAACCCCAGGTAGAAGAACAGCATCAACGAAAAGTTGCCCCACAGACTGTAGTCACCCAACGCAAAGCCTGTGGTGGTCACGACCGAGGTCACGTTCAGCGCGACGTGCCGCAAGGCATCGAGCCAGTGCAGGTTGGTGGTGTACCAGTACCAGGTGCCCAGGATCACCCAGGTCGCCACCAGCATGCCCAGCAAGCCCTGCACCTGTTGATCGCGGATCAGGGCCCCGCGGTTGCCGCGCAACGTGGCCACGTACAGGGTGAACGGCAGGCTGCCGAGGATCATCACCACCACGGCCACCCAGTGCACGGCGGGCATGTCCCACTTGGCCAGGGACTGGTCGGAAGTTGAAAAACCGCCGGTGGAAATCGCCGACATGGCATGGTTGATCGCATCGAACGGGCTCATGCCGGCCCACCAGAACGCCAGGGCACCGAAGATGGAAAAGCCGACATAGACCCCGACGATGGACTTGGCGACCATGTGCGAGCGCGGCATCACTTTCTCGGAGCGGTCCGAGGATTCGGTCTGGAACAGCCTCATGCCACCGATGCGCAGCAGGGGAAGAATGGCCACCGCCATGGCGATGAAGCCAATACCGCCCAGCCAGTGCAGCATCGAGCGCCACATCAGGATGCCGGGCGACATGCTGTCCAGGCCGCTGAGTACGGTAGCGCCGGTGGCGGTGATGCCCGACATGCTTTCGAAAAACGCATCGGTGTAGCTGATGTGCTGCGTAAGCAGAAAGGGCAGGGCAGCGAACACGCACACCACCACCCAGGAGCATACCGTCAGCAGGTACATGTCGCGTGGACGCAGGTGCACGTGTTCGGGCCTGCCGGGCACCACCAGCAGCAGGCCCGCCACGAAGGTAATCAGGCTCGACCAGAGAAAGGACGGCAGGTCGCGGGTGTGTTCGAAGATCACCAGGGTGGCCATGGGGACAGCCATGCCCACGGCGAGCGTGATGAGGAAGATGCCGATGATGAAACCAATGATTCTTAGGGTCGGCAACGCCATGTGTTCTGCTCGGGCTCGAAACGGAAGGGCGCCATTCTACCTGTGGGGCGCAAAGGCTCAAGGCCAAGCTGCATCTTCATGCTGCAGGCCCTGGATGAGGTCGTGCTTGCAGCCTGGCGTCGGCCCCTTGAGAATGGCCGCACATTCATGTTCCAGGAGGGTAGCCGATGGAGGCTCTCGACGCATTGCTCAACCGGGTTTCGGTCCCGCGCCTAACCGACCCTGCGCCCAACGATGCCCAGCGTGAGGCCTTGTTCCAGGCTGCGCTGCGCGCCCCGGACCACGGTCAACTACGTCCTTGGCGCTTTCTGACTATCGAAGGACCGGCACGCGAGCGGTTGGGTGAGCTGTTCGCCAGCGCAGTCCAAAAGCGTGGCGATGCCAGTGAGGCTGCGTTGAGCAAGGCCCGCGCCATGCCGCTACGCGCGCCCTTGCTGATCGTGGTCATTGCCCGGTTGCACAAGCAGCACCCCAAGGTCCCGGTGCTTGAGCAGCAACTGGCGGCAGGGTGCGCGGCCCACGGCATACTGATTGCCGCGCACGCCCAGGGCGTGGGTGCCGTATGGCGCACCGGGGACCTGGCCTTCGATGCCCATGTCCATGCAGGTCTGGGCTTGGCAGACAACGAGGAGCTGCTTGGCTTCCTGTATGTGGGTACGCCCTTGACCGAGCCTCGCACGGCGCCTGTGCTCGCCACTGCCGACTTCGTCAGCGCCTGGGGCGACTGACCCCCGCCGCGTTTGACCCAAGCCGTTGGCCATTGCGCAGACCTGCGCAGTGGCGTTAGTTAGCCGCCAGGCGCTTCCGCCACCGGCAGCTCCAGCGTTGCGACGAAACCGCCTTGTGGATGGTTGGCCAGTATCAGTCGGCCGCCATGGCGCTCTGCCGCCTTGCGTGCAATCGCCAGCCCAAGGCCGTGTCCCGGAGCTTGTTGTCCCGGCGCCCGGAAAAACGGCTCGCCCAGTTGAGCCAGGTGCGCAGCTGCCACGCCGGGGCCCCGGTCACGTACGCACACCCGAAGCATGTCGCCCTCGCGCCACGCGCTCAGCTCCACAGGTTGACCCGCCGGGGTAAAGCGCAGGGCATTGCGCAGCAGGTTGTCCACTGCACGCTCGATCAGGGTTGGCCAACCCTGCAGGGTCAACCCGGGTTGCGCTTCAAGGCGTACATCATGCTCAGGGGCCGTCAGTTGCGCGTCCTTGCGCACGCTGCCCAGCAGCGCGTTGAGATCGACCGTTTCGGCATGGGCTTGGTCGGCGTCCACGCGCGCCAAGGTCAAAATCTCACTGATCAGGTCTTCCAGGCGGTCGCATTCGCGGGTCAGGCGCGGCCACAAGGCCTGACGCTGCTCCGGCTCGGCCCGTTCGGCCAGGGCCAGGGCGATGCGCAGCCGGGCCAGTGGAGAACGCAGCTCGTGGGACACATCGCGCAGCAACTGGCGCTGGCTGGCGATGGTGCTCTGCAGGCGAGCGCCCATCTTGTTGAAATCCTTGGCCAGGACCCCGAATTCGTCGCGCCTGCCGGCCAGTTGCGCCAGGCTGTTCTGCTGGTAGGTACTCTGCCCCAGGTCGTGCACCGCGCCACGCAAGCGGCTCAGGGGGCGGGTGATGGACAGTGTCACGAACAGGCTGAACAGGGTCAGCACCACCAGGGCGATGCCCAGTGCACTCAGCGGCCAGAGCAGGCTCTCGCGATGCCAGGCATCGAGGGCGGGGTGGGGGATGCGGTAGATCAGCAGGTAGGACGCATCGCTCTGGGGGCTGGTGTATTCCTCGGTCAGGCGGCGCCACGGCAGGCGCCGGTCATCGTTGTGCTGCCTGGCTTCGAGTGCAGCCGCGCGCCGGGGAAAGGTGCCTGGCACCACAGCGTCGCCACTGTCGTCCAGCACTTGCACGTCGATCTTGTAGCGCGCCTTGCGCCTTTCGAGAAAATGCTGCGCTGCGCCGGGGCCTTCCTGCTCGTAGTGCCTGGCCCATTGGCTGGCTAGCGTGTTCAGCCCCGGATGACGGCTTAGAATCCAGGCGTCCTGGTTGAGCGTGTGCGCCAGCAGTATCGACAGCCCTGCTACCAGGGCGATGGCCAGCCAGAAGCTGGCCAGGATGCGCCAGAACAGTGAACGCACGTAGACCTCCCCAAACGATGAAAGCCCGCCGCGCGCCAGGCTAACCTGGGGCACGGCGGGCGCTGACACTGGAGCTTACTGGGACTTGCCGGCTTTTTCAGCTTTCCAGGCCTGGAACTCCTGCCATTCCGCCTTCTTGGCGGCGCGTTCTTTTTGCAGTTCGTCGAACTTCTTCTGCTGGTCTGGCTTGAGCAGGTTGCGGACCGCAGCGTCGGTCTTGTCGCGGCTAGCTTGCATCTCTTGCTTCATGGCTTTCTGGTCGGCCGCCGGCAGCTTGTCAAGGTAACGCTCCGTGATGTCGCGGCGCTGTTTCATCTGATCGCCCATCAGCTTGCCAATCTGGTCGCGCTGCTCGCGGCTCAGATCCAGCTCGTGGAATGCCGGGCCACCGCGATGGTGCGGGCCGTCATGGCGCGGGCCGCCGTCGGGCATGGCCATGGCAACGGTGGGCAGTGCGGCGGCGAACAGCAGGGCGGTAAGGGTCTTGCGCATGGTGTCTCTCCTGTCATGGGCCGGTGATCACCGGATGAGCACAGTCTAGGGAGATGATCGTCAAGCGCGGTCAGCGCACGGTAAAGGGAACGTAAAGGCAAGCTCCCTTCCCTGGCGTCAGCCTGGCGCAAGCGACTACAAGCAGTAGTAGTAGCCGCGGCTGCGCAGGGCGATGATGCGGGGGCGACCGTCGGCGTGCGGGCCGATCTTCTTGCGCAGGTTGCTCACGTGCATGTCCAGGCTGCGGTCGTAGAGTGTCAGCCGGCGGCCAAGACCGATCTGCGCCAGCTCCTGTTTGTCCAGGGGCTCGCCCGGTTGGCGCAGCAATGCTTCGAGAATACGGCTTTCAGAGAGGGTCAGGGTCAGTTCGCGACCGTCGATGCTGGCCACCCCGCGGGCAGGGCTATAGACCAGGTCGCCCAGTTCCAGTTGGCTGGTGGCAGGGGCTGGATGGCTGCGGCGCAACACGGCGCGCAGGCGCGCGGTCAGCTCGCGCGGGTCGCACGGCTTGGCCAGGTAGTCGTCGGCGCCCAGTTCAAGGCCCAGGATACGGTCCAGCGGCTCGCCGCGGGCCGACAGCATCACCACGGGCAGGTCGGCATGCTCACTGCGCAGGCGCTTGAGCAGCTCAAGCCCGCTACCGTCGGGCAGCATCACATCCAGTACCACGGCCGATGGCGCACGGTCGGCCAAGGCCTGGCGTGCAGCCTGGCCATCGTGGCAGGCCCGCACGGTGAACCCTTCCTGGGTCAGCCAGCTGCTGAGCAGCTCGCACAGCTCCTGGTCGTCATCAATCAGTAACAGCTCGCTCATGACTCACTCAATTCAACCATTGACGGCGACGCGTTGGTCCGCCAGCCGCAAAGATACCCCAGTCTTGAGGTCTGCTGCCAACTGGCGATGCCGAGCACGCCTTCTAGGCGAGGTGTTTCAAGGCAGCACTTGCTTGAAGGGCTTGACCACGACCTGGTCGTAGACGCCTGCAGCGATGTACGGATCGGCATCGGCCCAGGCTTGGGCGGCGCTCAGGGAATCGAACTCGGCCACGATCAGGCTGCCGCTGAAGCCGGCCTGGCCTGGGTCGTTGCTGTCGATGGCCGGGTGTGGCCCGGCCAGTACCACGCGGCCTTGCGCCTTGAGCTGCTGGAGGCGCTCGATATGGGCCGGGCGGGCAGCCAGGCGTTTTTCCAGGGAGTTGGCGACGTCGCTGGCAATGATGGCGTAGAGCATGTCAGTCCTTGGGTTTGGAGGCAGAGGAGGTATCTTGCAGATGGCGCGACAGGTACAGCCCTTGGGCCACCAGGAACAGCACGGTCATGCCCAGGCTGCCGAACACCTTGAAGTCGACCCAGAACGCCGGGAAGGTGAAGGCGACGAACAGGTTGGCGGCGCCGCAGAACAGGAAGAATGCGATCCAGGCGAGGTTCAAGCGGGCCCAGATGGCATCGGGCAAGGTCAGCGCGTGGCCCATGATGCGCTTGATCAGTACCCGGTCGCCTATGAAGTGGCTACCGGCGAAGGCCAGGGCGAACAGCCAGTTCACCACGGGCGCCTTCCATTTGAGGAAGGTTTCGCTGTGAAAGGCCAGGGTCAGGCCGCCAAACACCAGGCAGGCGACCAGCGTCAGCCACTGGCCTTTCTCAAGCTTGCGCTGGCGCAGGAACAACGCGCCGTATACCACCAGCGAGCTGATGATCAGCATGGCAGTGGCACTGTAGATACCACCGAATTCGAAGCTGTGTCCGGCCAGCTCGACAGGCCGTGGATCCAGTTTGTAGACGATGAAGAACAGCAGCAGCGGGATGAAATCGATGAATTGTTTCACAATGGCAGCCAGAACCGGGATGTGACGGCATAATAACAAACATCGAATCCAGCGAAAGCGCTACTCCATGAATGTTGATCTGCACTGTCACAGCACGGCCTCCGATGGCGCCTTGTCGCCTTCGGCCTTGGTCGCCCGGGCCTTCGAGCACGGGGTGCGTACGCTGGCGCTCACCGACCACGATACCCTCGAAGGCCTGGCCGAGGCCCGCCAAGCCTGCCGCGAGCACGGCATGCAATGGGTCAGCGGCGTCGAGCTGTCCTGCACCTGGGGCGGCGCAACCATTCATATACTCGGTTACAACTTTCCCGTGGACGCTCCGCCCTTGTTGGCAGCGATCGAGGCCCTGCACCGCGGCCGCTGGTTGCGTGCCGAGGAAATCGACAGGCGCCTGGCGGCCAAGGGCATGCCCGGGGCGCTGGAAGGTGCCCGGCAAATCCAGCAGGCGCTCGGTGACAGTGGCAATGCCCCGGCCCGGCCACACTTTGCCGATTATCTGGTGCGTGCCGGCCACGTCAAAGACCGTGGCGAGGCCTTCCGCAAGTGGCTCGGCGCCGGCAAGCTCGGTGACGTCAAGCAGCATTGGCCATCACTGGAGGAAACCGTTGCCACCCTGCGCCAGTCCAATGCATGGGTGAGCCTGGCGCATCCCATGCATTACGAGCTGACGCGCAGCAAGCGCAGGCGCCTGATTGCCGACTATATTCAGGCAGGCGGGCAGGCGCTTGAAGTGGTCAATGGGATGATGCCGGCCGAGCAGGTGGGCACTTTGTCCATCCTCACCCGTGAGTTCGGGCTGCTGGCAAGTGCTGGCAGTGACTTCCATGGCCCCGGCACCTGGGGCGAAATCGGTGCCTATCGGCCTTTGCCCGAGAACCTGCCACCTGTGTGGCACCGTTTCAGCCATGAACAGCCATTGCCGGTTTGAACAGGACGACGATGTGAGCCAATTTTTCCAGATTCACCCGGAAAACCCACAGCCGCGGCTGATACGCCAGGCGGTCGAGATCATTCGCAAGGGTGGGGTCGTGGTCTACCCGACCGACTCGGCCTATGCACTGGGTTGCCAGATCGGTGACAAGTCAGCCATCGAACGGGTGCGCCGTTTGCGTGGGTTGGACAAGACCCACAACTTCACCCTCATGTGCTGCGACATGTCGCAGCTGGGCTTGTATGCCAAGGTCGATACCGGCACCTTCCGGCTGCTCAAGGCCCATGTGCCGGGGCCGTACACCTTCATTCTCAACGGCACCCGCGAAGTGCCGCGCCTGTTGTTGCATGAAAAACGCCGCACCATCGGCTTGCGCGTGCCTGACCATGCCATCACCCTTGCACTGCTTGCCGAGCTGGGTGAACCCTTGATGAGCGTGAGCCTGATCCTGCCTGGCGATGCCGAACCCATGACCGATCCCTACGAAATCCGCCAGCGCCTGGAACACCATGTCGACCTGGTGATCGATGGCGGCTACGGTGACCTCAAGGCGTCGACCATCATCGACCTGTCAGGCGAGGAGCCCGAGCTGATTCGAGAGGGCTGCGGCGACCCTACTCCGTTCTTGGTCAGCGCGTGACCTCCGAGCCGTTAGCTCAGGCAGCGGCCGAGCTGCCAGGCCAGCTGCAGCTGGCGTTGGTCTACGGCGAGGCCGTGACCGAGCTGCCGCTGGACTTGTACATACCCCCCGATGCCCTGGAGGTCATTCTCGAAGCGTTTGAAGGGCCGCTGGACCTGCTGCTGTACCTGATTCGCAAGCAGAACATCGACATCCTCGATATCCCGGTGGCAGAAATCACGCGCCAGTACATGGGCTACGTCGAGTTGATGAAAACCGTGCGCCTTGAGCTGGCTGCCGAGTACCTGGTGATGGCCGCCATGCTGGCTGAAATCAAGTCGCGCATGCTGCTGCCGCGCAGCGTCACGGTCGAGGAGGAGGAGGGCGACCCGCGCGCCGAGCTGATCCGACGCCTCCAGGAGTATGAACGCTTCAAGGCTGCCGCTGAGGGACTGGACGGGTTGCCCAGGGTCGGTCGTGACCTGGTCGTGCCGTGCCTGGAGGCGCCCCAGGCAAAGGTACGTAAACTGTTGCCGCAGGTCAGCCTGCCGGAGCTGCTGGCATCCATGGCCGAAGTGATGCGCCGCAACGACCTGTTCGAAAGCCACCAGATCAGCCGAGAGACCCTTTCGACCCGAGAGCGCATGGGGCAGGTGCTGGAACGCTTGAAAGACGGAGGTTTCGTGGCCTTCATCGATCTGTTCGCCCCCGATGAAGGCAAGCTGGGGGTGGTGGTCACGTTCATGGCTGTGTTGGAACTGGTAAAGGAAAGCCTCGTCGAACTGGTGCAAAATGAAGCCTTTGCCGCCATCCATGTGCGGTTACGCCCTGCTCCTGCTGAAGACGCCCATGAACCTGAATGACCCCCGCGACCTGGCCCCGCTGATCGAAGCCTTCCTGCTGGCCTCTGGCAAGCCACAATCGCTCGAGCGCCTGTACGAGCTGTTCGAGGAGCCCGAGCGGCCCGAGCCGAAGACATTCAAGCGCGCACTCGAGGTGCTGGGCAAGTCGTGCGCCGGTCGTGCGTTCGAGCTCAAAGAGGTGGCCAATGGCTATCGACTTCAGATTCGCGAGGATTACGCGCCTTGGGTTGGCCGGCTGTGGGAAGAGCGCCCGCAGCGCTACTCCCGGGCGCTGCTCGAGACCCTGGCGCTGATCGCCTATCGCCAGCCCATCACCCGTGGCGAAATCGAGGACGTGCGTGGCGTGGCGGTCAACAGTAACATCGTCAAGACGTTGATCGAGCGCGAGTGGATACGGGTGGTGGGCCATCGGGAAGTGCCCGGGCGGCCGGCCCTGTTCGCCACGACCAAGGCGTTTCTGGATCATTTCAACCTCCGCAGCCTGGATGAGCTGCCAGCACTGGCCGAATTGCGCGAGATGGAGCCCGAGCCCGCGCTCGACCCGGACGACGCCCCGGTACCGGCGCACTTGCAGGCCCTGGCCGACGCCAGCCTGGGCGAGGACGAAGAGGCTGAACCGGTCAAGGACGAGACCAGCTTTCGCAGCCTGCTCGTGGAGCTCGACGCCATGGAGCAGGGCCTCAAGACCGATTTCGACGACGTGCTCCAGCACGACCCTGGTGCCGAAGCATCGCTGGAGGGGGAGCAGAACGAGCAGGCCTGAACGCCGCAACGCCATCTGCTGTGGCCAGGGGCCTGGCCGCCGACCAGGGCCCGCCTGGCAGAAAGTCCTGGCAAGGGGTGTAAAAGCTTCTACCCTCCCATGCATTCATGCGGCGAACCACGTATGATGCGCGGCCTTTTGGCGCGTTCGTTGCCAGAAACCTGTTTTCATTCCTACACCGGGAGGTGCCCAGATGAGTGAGCAAGACCTGCAAGATACCCAGATCACCCCACCTGTTGGCGAGAAGCTGCAGAAAGTTCTCGCGCGCATTGGCGTGGGCTCGCGCCGTGACGTCGAGGCCTGGATCAGCCAGGGCCGCATCAAGGTCAACGGCGTTGCAGCCACCCTTGGCCAGCGCGTCGACCTGCATGACGCCATTGCTGTGGACGGCAAGCTGATCAAGCGTGAAGAGGCGGCCGAGGCGACGCGCCGGGTGATCATGTACAACAAGCCCGATGGCGAGATCTGCACCCGCGACGACCCGGAAGGTCGCCCGACCGTGTTCGATCGCCTGCCACGCCCCAAGGAAGGTCGCTGGATCAACATCGGCCGTCTGGACATCAACACCACCGGTCTGCTGCTGTTCACTACCGACGGTGAGCTGGCCAACCGCCTGATGCACCCGTCGTACGAAATGGACCGCGAATACGCCGTGCGCGTGCGCGGGGAAGTGGACGACGAGATGCTCGATCGCCTGAAGGCGGGGGTCATGCTCGAGGACGGCCCGGCCAAGTTCACCGACATCCAGAAGGCACCAGGCGGCGAAGGCTTCAACCACTGGTACCACTGCGTGGTGATGGAAGGCCGTAACCGTGAGGTGCGTCGCCTGTGGGAGTCGCAGGGCATGGTGGTCAGCCGCCTGAAGCGTGTGCGCTTTGGCCCGGTGTTCCTCAACTCGGACTTGCCCATGGGCCGCTGGCGTGAAATGACCCAGGGTGAAATTGACATCCTGGCGGCCGAGGTGGGCTTGCAGCCCGTGGCATTGCCGGCCATGAAGCTCAAGGCCAAGGACAAGATGGAGCGCCTGCAGCGCAAATCGTCCCGCCCCCTGGGCCGTGGTGAGCGCGTGCGTAGCCTGCGCCCAGCCCAGGACGGCGCAGCGGCCGGCGAGCGCCCAGCACGCCCGACGCGCGAAGAGTCGCCACGCAAAGGCAACCGTGGCAGCGCAGTGGCCGAGCGCCCGAGCGAAATGCGCAAGCGCCCGGCCAAGCCCGAGGGTGACAAGCCAGCTGGCCGTGGTCGCGGCAAGCCGCGCGGCTGAGCCTGCGGGGCCATCATGATGGCCCTTGCCTGTGTACCGACGCTGAACACATTGGGGCTTCTGCGCAGCTCATTGCCGGCAAGCCGGCTTCTGCACTAGGCGAGTAACTCGCGATGAGCAGGAGTCAGTTGGCTGACGATGGGGCGCGAAGCGGCCCCAATGTGCAACCAGCTACCTGAACTGCGCTCCTGTCCAGATGCAACCCACCAGACGGTGCAATTCGGCTGCTCTCGCGCAATTCATGGACCGAGCGTAACCCATTGGGCGAAAAGCCATTTCGTTCGTTTGGCAACTTAGATTGCCAGCTTGTAAGGATTTTTTTACAAGCATCGACCAATTCTCGCAGCAAATCGGAAAACTTCCCCGGGCGTAAAGAAAGCTTGCCGGAACATGGGTGCTCGATTGCGCCGTCAGCCACATCCCTGTCTTGCCTAAACCCCCCGCCCCAGGGTGTTATAGCCCTCATTGCCCCGTGCAACAGCCCGCCGCAGAGCCGGTTGATAAAACAACAATTGGAGGCGCCATGTACGCCGATCACCTCGCCCACAAAGGCCATTACCCCAGGAACGCTGCGTTTTTTCCGCCGGAAACCACGCAACGCGTTGACGCCTGCGCGCTCGCAGGGTTATACAGTGCGCCGCGTTTTACCTGTGACCCCCTTGCGTACCGCGCACTCCTGACCCCGCCCGGTTGACTCGACCGCGCAGTTGCACCCTCAGGAAACAAGGTGACCACCTTGCCCATTCCGCTGCGCCACGAGCGCGGTGGGTCCGATTCCGTCACAGATAAAAACAATGCAGGTGACTTCGTTCATGAGTGGACACGACAAGCATTCAGGCGAGCTCAAGCGGGGCCTGAAGAACCGCCATATTCAGTTGATCGCCCTGGGTGGCGCCATCGGTACCGGCCTGTTCCTGGGGTCGGCAGGCGTGATGAAATCCGCCGGGCCTTCGATGATCCTGGGCTACGCGATCTGTGGCTTCATCGCTTTCATGATCATGCGCCAGTTGGGCGAAATGATCGTCGAGGAGCCCGTGGCCGGATCGTTCAGCCATTTCGCCCATACCTACTGGGGGGGCTTTGCCGGCTTCCTGTCGGGCTGGAACTGCTGGGTGCTGTACATCTTGGTGGGCATGTCCGAACTGTCCGCCGTGGGCAAGTACGTGCACTACTGGTGGCCGGAAATCCCTACCTGGGTGACAGCCGCTGCCTTCTTCGTGCTGATCAACGCCATCAACCTGATGAACGTGAAGTTCTTCGGCGAAGCCGAGTTCTGGTTTGCCATCATCAAGGTGGTGGCCATTGTCAGCATGATCGGCCTGGGTGCCTACCTGCTGACCAGCGGCAGTGGCGGACCTGACGCGACCGTGGCCAACCTGTGGTCGCACGGTGGCTTCTTCCCCCATGGAGTCAGTGGCCTGGTGATGGCCCTGGCGTTCATCATGTTCTCGTTCGGGGGGCTGGAGATGCTCGGCTTCACGGCCGCAGAAGCTGACAAGCCCAAGACCGTGATCCCCAAGGCCATCAACCAGGTCATCTACCGTATCCTGATCTTCTACGTCGGCGCCTTGGTGATCCTGTTGTCGCTCACGCCATGGGACACCTTGGTCGCCAGCATCGATGCCTCCGGCGGCAGCTACGGCAGCAGCCCGTTCGTGCAGGTGTTCTCGTTGCTGGGCAGCGATGTGGCCGCCAACCTGCTGAACTTCGTGGTCCTGACCGCGGCCTTGTCGGTGTACAACAGCGGCACCTACTGCAATGCCCGCATGCTGCTGGGCATGGCCGAGCAGGGCGATGCGCCGGCTGCCCTGGCCAAGGTCGACAAGCGTGGTGTACCGGTGCGTTCGATTCTGGTGTCGGCGGCCGTGACCCTGATCGCCGTGCTGCTCAACTACCTGATGCCTTCCAGCGCGCTGGAGCTGCTGATGTCGCTGGTCGTGGCCACCCTGGTGATCAACTGGGCCATGATCAGCTACTCGCACCTCAAGTTCCGCCAGCACCTCAACCGCACGGGCCAGAAACCCCTGTTCAAGGCGCTGTGGTACCCCTATGGCAACTATGTAGTCCTGGCGTTTGTGGTCCTGATCCTGGGCATCATGCTGCAGATTCCGGGTATCCAGGTTTCCGTCTACGCCATTCCGGTCTGGTTGCTCTGCATGTTCGTCGCTTATGTCATCAAGTCACGGCGCAAGGGCGTTGTCCCTGCGGCCATTGGCAGCACCGCCAAATAAGCATCGTACAGCCGCATGCGAAACCCGAAGCGTTGCCCGCTTCGGGTTTCTTCTTTTCTGCGTGTCAGATCTGTTCCAGCAGCCACGCCCTGAACGCCCGCAGCGAAGGTAGCGCCTCGTTGCGCGGTGGATAGATCAGGTAATAACTGCGCTGACTGGCGAATGCCAGGCCTGGGCTGTACAGCGCTCCTTTGGCCAGCTCGTCTTCCACGAGCACGCGGGGCACCAGGCCCACCCCAATCCCCGCCTGCACGGCCTGAATCAAGTGCGAGGTCAACTCGAAGCTGGGGCCCAGGCGCATGCTTCGGTGGGGCAGGCCGTGGTGCGAGAACCATTCACCCCAGGCATGGGGGTTGTTGGCCACGTTCAACAGCAACTGCTCGCTGATGCGAATGGGGCTCCAGTGCGGTTGTTCGTTGGCGGCCTGCGCCGGGAGAATCACCAGCAGCTCCTCGGCATGCAGGCGATGGCTGATCAGCCCCGGCAGGTCACGGCTGGCCACGCCAATGGCGGCGTCGATCTCGCTGGTGTCGAAGTCGATGGCTTCGATCCGTGAATGCAAGTGCACGAGCATGCCAGGGTGCGCCTTGTAGAAGTCGTTCAGGCGCGGCAACAGCCATTTGGAGCCAAAGGTGGGCAGGGTGGCCAGGCGCAGTGTGCCGACCCCGGACTGGTAGGCCAGCGCCTGGAGGGTCGCGCCCCGAATGCGGCCCAGTGCTTCGCTGAGCTCGCGCTGGTACAGCCGGCCGACGTCCGTCAACCGTACCTGGCGACCCTCGCGGCGAAACAGGGTAAGGCCCAGTTGCTGTTCCAGCGCCTGAACCTGCCGGCTGACCGCGCTCTGGGTCAGCGACAGTTCAGTGGCGGCGCGGGTGTAGCTCTGGTGCCTGGCGGCCGCCTCGAAGGCCAGCAGCAGGGACATGGACGGGGTCAGGTGGCGGTAATTCATTCATGAAAGTCATCGATAGCGGCAGGATTATCCGTTTGCCCCTGGCGCAAAACTACAGGAACATTGCCACATACGTCACTGTTGCCGGCACCACCCATGCCGCCACGACATCTTTTCCGTGAATCAGCCCTATTCCGAGGCCGTCCTTCGATGATCGCCCAGCTACCTACCGTTGCCCCTGACGCCGACTACCCGGCATTTCTCCAAGCCCTGCGTGACAGCGGTTTCCGTGGCCAGATCAGCGCCGACTACGGTACCCGAACCGTCCTGGCCACCGACAACTCCATCTACCAGCGTCTGCCGCAGGCCGCGGTGTTCCCCCTGGACACCGATGACGTGGCGCGGGTCGCCACGCTGATGGGCGAGCCGCGTTTCCAGGCGATCAAACTGACCCCGCGCGGCGGCGGCACGGGTACCAATGGCCAGTCGTTGACCGATGGCGTGGTCGTGGACCTGTCGCGGCACATGAACGGCATTCTTGAAATCAATGCCGAGCAGCGTTGGGTGCGGGTGCAGGCGGGTGTGGTCAAGGACCAGCTCAACGCCGCCCTCAAACCCCATGGCTTGTTCTTCGCGCCTGAACTGTCCACGTCGAACCGGGCGACCGTGGGTGGCATGATCAACACCGACGCCAGCGGGCAGGGCAGTTGCACCTATGGCAAAACGCGCGACCATGTGCTTGAGCTGCACAGCATCCTGCTCGGGGGGGAACGCCTGCACAGCCTGCCGCTCGACGAAGAGGCGCTGCAGGCTGCGTGTACGGCGCCCGGTCGCGTGGGTCAGGTGTACCGCACGGCCCTGGATATCTGCGATACCCAGGCTGAACTCATCCGCACCACCTTTCCCCCGCTCAATCGCTGCCTGACCGGCTACGACCTGGCGCACCTGCGCGACGAGCAGGGCCGCTTCAACCTCAACAGTGTGCTGTGCGGCGCCGAGGGGTCGCTGGGGTATGTGGTCGAGGCCAAGCTCAACGTGCTGCCGATTCCCAAGTATGCCGTCCTGGTGAACGTACGGTACGCAAGCTTCATGGACGCGCTGCGCGATGCCAATGCCTTGATGGCGCAGCGGCCGCTGTCCATCGAGACCGTCGATTCCAAAGTGCTCGGGCTGGCGATGAAGGACATCGTCTGGCACAGCGTGGCCGAGTATTTCCCGGCCGACCCCGAGCGCCCCACGCTGGGCATCAACCTGGTCGAGTTCTGCGGTGATGACACCATCGAGGTCAACGCCAAGGTCCAGGCGTTTATCGATCACTTGCGCGCCGACACCAGCGTCGAGCGTCTCGGCCATACGCTGGCCGAGGGCGCTGAGGCGGTGACCCGCGTCTACGCCATGCGCAAGCGCTCGGTCGGCCTGCTGGGCAATGTCGAAGGCGAAGTGCGGCCGCAGCCCTTCGTCGAGGATACGGCGGTGCCACCGGAAAAACTCGCCGACTACATCGCCGAGTTCCGTGCCTTGCTCGACGGCTACGGGTTGGCGTACGGCATGTTCGGCCACGTCGATGCCGGCGTGCTGCACGTGCGCCCCGCGCTGGACATGAAGGACCCGGCTCAGGCGGCCTTGGTCAAGCCTGTCTCCGATGCGGTGGCTGCGTTGACCCGTCGCTACGGCGGTTTGTTGTGGGGCGAGCATGGCAAGGGCCTGCGTTCTGAGTACGTGCCCGAGTATTTTGGCGAGCTGTACCCGGCACTGCAGCGTCTCAAAGGCGCGTTCGACCCGCACAACCAGCTCAACCCCGGCAAGATCTGCACACCGCCCGGTGCCAGCGAGGGCCTGACCAAGGTCGATGGCGTGACCTTGCGTGGCGAGTTGGACCGCACCATCGATGAGCGGGTTTGGCAGGCCTATGGCAGCGCCGTGCATTGCAACGGCAACGGTGCCTGCTACAACTACGACCCGAACGACGCCATGTGCCCGTCGTGGAAGGCGACTCGTGAACGTCGGCACTCGCCCAAAGGGCGGGCTTCGCTCATGCGCGAGTGGTTGCGCCTGCAGGGTGATGCGGGCGTGGATGTATTGGAGGTGGCGCGCAAGCCGGTTTCATGGATCAAAGGGCTGCCTGCGCGGTTGCGCAACGAGCGGGCGCGGCGCCAGGGTCAGGCTGACTTTTCCCATGAAGTTTATGACGCAATGGCTGGCTGCCTGGCCTGCAAGTCCTGCGCAGGGCAGTGCCCGATCAAGGTCAACGTACCTGATTTTCGCTCTCGTTTTCTCGAGCTGTACCACACCCGGTACCAGCGCCCTCTGCGTGACTACTTGATCGGCTCGCTGGAGTTCACCATCCCCTATCTGGCCCATGCGCCTGGTCTGTACAACGCGGTGATGAGCTCGAAATGGGTCAGCCGCCTGCTGGCCGAGCAGGTAGGCATGGTCGATAGCCCGTTGATCAGCCGTTTCAACTTCCAGGCGACCCTGACACGCTGTGGCGTGGGCATGGCTACGGTGCCGGCGCTGCGCGAACTGACGCCTGCCCAACGCGAGCGCAGCATCGTGCTGGTGCAAGATGCCTTCACCCGTTACTTCGAGACGCCGTTGCTGTCGGCATTCATCGACTTGGCGCATCGCCTGGGCCACAAGGTTTACTTGGCACCGTACAGTGCCAATGGCAAGCCACTGCATGTTCAGGGCTTTCTGGGTGCCTTCGCCAAGGCCGCCGTGCGCAATGCCGCCCAGCTCAAGGCGTTGGCTGACTGCGGCGTACCGTTGGTCGGGCTGGATCCGGCCATGACCCTCGTCTATCGCCAGGAATACCTGAAAGTGCCTGGGCTCGAGGGGTGCCCCACTGTGCTGTTGCCTCAGGAATGGCTGTTGGGCGCACTGCCCGAGCAAGCGGCAGGGTGCACGTCCACCTTCCGTCTGATGGCCCATTGCACCGAGAAGACCAACGCCCCTGCCAGTACCCGGCAGTGGGAGCAGGTGTTCGAACGCATTGGGCTCAAGCTGATCACCGAGGCCACCGGCTGCTGCGGCATGTCAGGTACCTATGGGCACGAGGCGCGTAATCAGCAGACCTCAAAGAACATCTTCGAACAGTCCTGGGCGCTGAAACTGGATAAGGAGGGGGAGCCATTGGCGACCGGTTATTCCTGCCGCAGCCAGGTCAAGCGCATGGCTGGGCGGCCGATGCGTCATCCATTGGAAGTGGTGTTGCAGTACGCCAGGGGCTGAAGGGAAACTTGCTCGACCGAGCGGTGTGAAAACGTGCTGAAACGCAAGGCGCCATATCAGCCGTTTTCACACAGCCAGTGCGCGCGGTCTAGTCCTGGTCGGCGCTGGTCTGATCGTCACCTTCCTGCTCGAGAGCAGGTGCCGAGTCAGCGTGGGCGGTAACGGTGGGCTCTTCTGGGTTCAGGCTTGGGAAGGGAAGATTCGGGATCTCATGCATCTCGTCGTTCCTCGCAAGTGTGAGTGAAAAGGCTGCGCCAGGCGCGTGTGAAGCTTCAAGAAGCTGGGGCAGGATACACAAGTCTGGATGACAGTTTGGCTTTTTTCCTACGCCCGGTTAGCCCAGCGGATCGATCAACTCAGGTCATGCCGCAGGCTCAAGGCTGTTCTGGCTGCATAAAAAGGCGTGACCGACGGCCACGCCCGTGTGAGCCCCGCGACTGAAGCCCTGGGCAGTTTACTTGCGCCCTTCGGCCGTCTCGGCCACTTTGTCGGTGCGTGCGCACATGATGAAGTCGTTACGGTGCAGGCCCTTGATCGAGTGGCTCCACCAGGTGACGGTCACCTTGCCCCACTCGGTCAGCAGTCCCGGGTGATGCCCTTCGGCCTCGGCAATTTCCCCGACGGCGTTGGTGAACGCCAGGGCATGCTTGAAATTCTTGAACAAGAATACGCGCTCAAGCTCCATGTGGCCGTCACGCACTTCGATGTTCCAGTCCGGAATTTCGCGAATCAGCTCGGCCAGCTCCTGCTCGCTGACTTTTGGTGCATCGGCGCGGCAGGCTTCGCAGTGGGCTTGGTTCAAGGCATTCATACGTTGTTATCCATGTGGCGTTGTGAGTGGCAAGCAGCGTTCAAGCGGCAGCCTTGGGTGGAAACTTTGGCGCGTGCAAGCCTAGCTGCTGGGCTTGCGCGACCATGCCCATGATGTCTTCGTGAGCAAGGTCGAACAGGCGCTTGAGCTGGGGCAGCACGAAGTACACCGGCTGCAGAATGTCGATCCGATAAGGGGTGCGCATGGCCTCGATGGGGTCGAAGGCCTGATGCTCGGGTTCGCCAGACAGGCTGTAGACCGTCTCCTTGGGCGAGGACAGAATGCCACCGCCGTAGATCTTGCGGCCGTTGGGTGTGTCCATCAGGCCGAATTCGATGGTCATCCAGTACAGGCGCGCCAGATAGACGCGCTGCTCCTTGGTGGCGGCCAGGCCCAGCTTGCCGTAGGTATGGGTGAATTCGGCAAACCAGGGGTTGGTCAGCAGCGGGCAGTGGCCGAAGATTTCGTGAAAGATGTCCGGTTCCTGGAGGTAGTCCAGTTCTTCGGGCGTGCGAATGAACGTTGCCACCGGGAAGCGCTTGCTGGCAAGCAGCTCGAAGAAGGTCTGGAACGGAATCAATGCCGGAACCCGTGCGACCTGCCAGCCGGTGGTTGCCCCCAGCACCTTGTTGATCTCACCTAGCTGCGGAATGCGGTCATGAGGCAGCTTCAACTGCTCGATACCGTCGAGGTATTCCTGACAGGCACGCCCTTCGATCACCTTCAGTTGGCGGGTGATCAACGTGTTCCACACGCCATGCTCCTGCTGCGGGTAATCGATGAACCCCTGCGCATCAGGCTCGCGTGCCACATAGTGGGTGTGCTTCATGGAGGTCTCCTGATCAGCTCTTGTCGTTATGTACAGGTAGGCATCAGAAATAACCCGTTAATGCACAGTGCACATCTACTCATGGAGGGGATAGGGCCCAGGCGGGCACGCTATTTTGTAAGGATAATTTTACAAAACCCCTGAATTGTCCCAACATCAAGCTCCTGCAATGATCATCAGCGGTCATTTCGTAAGAATTCCTTTACAAGTTTTCCGCTCAGGCGGGAAGTTTTTGCCAGGCGTATCCCTTATGCGTATCAAAGTGCACTGCCAGAACCGTATCGGGATTCTGCGCGACATCCTCAACCTGTTGGTCGACTACGGCATCAACGTCTTGCGGGGCGAAGTAGGGGGTGACCATGGCAACGCCATCTACCTGCATTGCCCGAACCTCATCAACCTCCAGTTCCAGGCCCTGCGCCCCAAGTTCGAGGCCATCACGGGCGTGTTCGGCGTCAAGCGCGTGGGGCTGATGCCCAGCGAGCGCCGGCACATGGAACTCAATGCGCTGCTTGGGGCGCTGGAGTTTCCCGTGCTCTCGATCGACATGGGTGGCAGCATCGTGGCGGCAAACCGGTCGGCGGCCCAATTGCTGGGGGTGCGGGTCGACGAAGTGCCCGGCCTGCCACTGGCTCGCTACGTGGACGACTTCGACTTGCCGGAACTGGTGCGCAGCAACAAGTCGCGTATCAACGGTCTGCGGGTACAGGTCAAGGGCCATGTGTTCCTGGCCGACATCGCGCCGTTGCAGTCCGAGCACGATGACAGCGAAGCGTTGGCTGGCGCCGTGCTCACCCTGCACCGCGCCGATCGCATCGGTGAACGTATCTACAATGTGCGCAAGCAGGAGTTGCGGGGGTTCGACAGCATTTTCCAGAGCTCACGCCTGATGGCTGCCGTTGTCCGTGAAGCAAGGCGAATGGCGCCGCTGGATGCGCCGCTGTTGATCGAAGGGGAGACCGGCACCGGCAAGGAGCTTCTGGCCAGGGCGTGCCACCTGGCGAGCCCGCGTGGGCAGTCGCCGCTGATGGCGCTCAACTGTGCCGGCTTGCCTGAGTCGATGGCCGAGACCGAGCTGTTCGGCTACGGGCCGGGCGCCTTCGAAGGTGCCCGCGCCGAAGGCAAGCTGGGGCTGCTGGAGCTGACAGCCGGCGGCACGCTGTTTCTCGATGGCGTGGCTGAAATGAGCCCGCGGCTTCAGGTGAAGTTGTTGCGGTTCTTGCAGGACGGATGTTTTCGCCGTGTGGGTAGCGACGAGGAGGTCTATCTGGATGTACGGGTGATCTGCGCCACGCAGGTGGACCTGTCCGAGCTCTGTGCCCGGGGCGAATTCCGCCAGGACTTGTACCACCGGCTCAACGTGCTGTCGTTGCACATTCCGCCCTTGCGCGAATGCATGGATGGTCTTGATGGGCTGGTGCAGTATTTTCTCGATCAGGCCAGTCGGCAGATCGGATGCGCCATGCCTCGCCTGGCGCAAGGGGCGATGCAAAAGTTGGCCAGCTATGATTGGCCCGGTAACGTTCGGCAGTTGGAAAACGTGGTATTCCAGGCGGTGTCGTTATGTGAAAACGGTGTGGTCAAGGCTGAGCATGTGCGGTTACCCGATTATGGCGTGCGACAGCCCTTGGGGGATTTTTCACTGGACGGTGCATTGTCCGATATTGTCGGGCGTTTTGAAAAAGCCGTATTGGAAAGTTTGCTTAAAGAGTTTCCAAGTAGCCGTGCATTGGGCAAACGTTTGGGTGTATCGCATACGACCATTGCCAATAAGTTAAAAGACTATTCACTGGGCAAATCGTCGGGGCACTGATTGGACAGTGCTCAGCGTAGACTCCTGTCGCTTTAACTTGCTGCTGTTAGTTGTGTGCAGATGGCTGCGAAGGGGGTCATTCGGCCCCCTTGGTCGCCGCGCTGTCAGCCGTTGGAGCAGCCATTGCCCATCACGCGGTATTCCAGCACGTGGGTGTGGCCCTGCGAGTCGGCGTAGGTCATGCGAGCGGGCACTACGCCGCAGACATTGGGGATTTCACTCATGGAAATGACGTGGTCGATGTCCAGGTGTTGCGAGTAACTGTACTGTTCAACCGGTGCCTGTTCGGCGGCCTGGGCTTCGTCGGCCATGGCCGTCCCGCACAGACTGCCCAGCAGTACTACCATTAAAGCTTTCATGTTTTATCTGCCTATTTAAGGTCGTGACGGTGCGCGCCGTGCATGAAGCACTACGACAACCGTTAAGGTATTGATCAAGTTTGCAGAGAAGTGACAGTTGCCTTCGTGGGGGCGGTTACAGGTTGTCAATCTTCTTGCCGTTGCTGGCGAGATCAATTCTAGAACCGTGACCCAGGGTGAAACAGTGGGGCTTTTGATAAAGTCTGTTGGTGAAATTGGTAATAATCCACGGCCTGCACCTTGCAAGGCAGCACAATGCCCGCGCTTGAGCGGTTGCGACCCGATCGACTGGCAAATTACTACCAACGTCGAATGGCGGTTATCGCTTTGGTACAGTTACATCGGTCCCATACAAAAACAACTATTACACCGAGGTAAACACGATGAGTGCGGCTCCACTGTATCCCGTTCGTCCCGAGATCGCGGCCACTACCCTGACAGACGAGGCCACCTACAAGGCCATGTACCAGCAGTCGGTGATCAACCCGGACGGCTTCTGGCGTGAGCAGGCCCAGCGCATCGACTGGATCAAGCCCTTCACCAAGGTCAAGCAGACTTCCTTCGATGACCACCACGTGGACATCAAATGGTTTGCCGACGGCACTCTGAACGTTTCCTCCAACTGCCTGGACCGTCACCTGGAAGAGCGTGGCGATCAACTGGCCATTATCTGGGAAGGGGACGACCCCTCCGAGCACCGCAACATCACCTACCGCGAACTGCACGAGCAAGTGTGCAAGTTCGCCAACGCCTTGCGCGGGCAGGACGTGCACCGCGGCGATGTGGTCACCATCTACATGCCGATGATTCCCGAGGCTGTGGTCGCCATGCTGGCATGCGCCCGTATCGGTGCAATCCATTCGGTCGTATTCGGTGGGTTCTCGCCCGAGGCCCTGGCAGGGCGCATCATCGATTGCAAGTCCAAGGTGGTGATCACTGCTGACGAAGGCGTGCGCGGCGGTCGCCGTACACCGCTCAAGGCCAATGTCGACCTGGCACTGACCAACCCTGAAACCAGCAGCGTGCAGAAGATCATCGTCTGCAAGCGCACCGGCGGCGACATTGCCTGGCACCAGCACCGCGACATCTGGTACGAAGACCTGATGAAAGTGGCTTCCAGCCACTGCGCGCCGAAGGAAATGGGGGCTGAGGAAGCCCTGTTCATCCTCTACACCTCCGGCTCGACCGGCAAGCCCAAGGGCGTGCTGCACACCACCGGTGGCTACCTGGTATACGCGGCGCTGACCCATGAGCGCGTGTTCGACTACCGCCCGGGCGAGGTGTACTGGTGCACCGCCGACGTCGGCTGGGTCACGGGCCACAGCTACATCGTCTACGGCCCGCTCGCCAACGGCGCCACCACCGTGTTGTTCGAAGGTGTGCCGAACTACCCGGACATCACCCGCGTGTCGAAGATCGTCGACAAGCACAAGGTCAATATCCTCTACACCGCACCCACCGCCATCCGCGCCATGATGGCCGAAGGGCAGGCGGCGGTAGACGGCGCCGACGGTTCCAGCCTGCGCCTGCTGGGCTCTGTGGGCGAGCCGATCAACCCCGAAGCCTGGAACTGGTACTACAAGACTGTGGGCAAGGAGCGTTGCCCGATCGTCGATACCTGGTGGCAGACCGAAACCGGCGGCATCCTCATCAGCCCATTGCCAGGTGCGACGGCGCTCAAGCCAGGCTCGGCCACGCGCCCGTTCTTTGGCGTAGTACCGGCCCTGGTGGACAACCTGGGCAACCTGATCGAAGGCGCGACCGAGGGCAACCTGGTGATCCTCGATTCATGGCCAGGCCAGTCGCGCTCGCTATACGGTGACCATGACCGGTTTGTCGATACCTACTTCAAGACGTTCCGGGGCATGTACTTTACCGGTGACGGCGCCCGCCGCGACGAGGACGGCTACTACTGGATCACCGGTCGCGTGGATGACGTGCTGAACGTCTCGGGCCACCGCATGGGCACCGCCGAGATCGAAAGTGCCATGGTGGCGCACGCCAAGGTGGCCGAGGCCGCGGTGGTGGGCGTGCCGCACGACATCAAGGGCCAGGGTATCTATGTCTACGTCACCCTCAATGCTGGCGTCGAGCCAAGCGAGCAACTGCGCCTTGAACTGAAGAACTGGGTGCGCAAGGAAATCGGCCCGATCGCCTCGCCGGATGTGATTCAGTGGGCACCCGGATTGCCAAAGACCCGTTCGGGCAAGATCATGCGCCGCATCCTGCGCAAGATTGCAACCGCCGAGTACGACGCGCTGGGGGACATCTCGACCTTGGCAGACCCAGGTGTTGTGCAGCACCTGATCGACACGCACAAGGCCATGAGCCTGGCCACGGCTTGACGGCACTGCGCGCGGTCCGAGATTCAAGCTTGATGGCAAGCTGATTTGGGGCGCGCCGCCAGTGCACCATCGTCCAGCACAGGCCCCGCCGGGTTAACCGGCGGGGTTTTTGCTTTATAGACCGCTGGGCCTGTTACCCGGCAGTGATCGGTTACTTTTCTGTCACCAGCAATGCGCTATGGCGGGGCGCCTGGAAACACTTGGCGCTGTTTAGGGGCATTTTGGCTGTCTTGTAGAACGCTCCATCACGCTACACTTGCCGTCCCACAAGGGTTTGCCAATAATAGGCCCAGGATTTGCTAGATTCATGGGTTCAACCTCTTGCGCTTTTGCATATTCTGCATTGGCTGTCAACATCGCCCGCAGCGGTTTCAGGCGCTTCTGTAAGTAGTTGTCGCTTTGAAGAAATTTCGACTACCGGGCTGTCGTTAAAATGCCATTCACTCGCTCGTGGTCTGCGACCTTGGTCGAACCCTGCGCGGCTCGCGTTGTAACCATTCGCATATCGGGCAGCTGTTACCTGCCTTGTATTGCCCCGTACCGATGGAGTTACCTGATGAAGAAGCTCGCACTGCTTGGCGCCCTGGCGCTGTCCGTGTTTTCCCTGGTATCGCAGGCCGATGAAAAACCGCTGAAAATCGGTATCGAAGCGGCTTACCCTCCTTTTGCCTTCAAGCAGCCCGATGGCAGCATCGCCGGCTTCGACTACGACATCGGCAACGCCCTGTGCGAAGAGATGAAGGCCAAGTGCACCTGGGTCGAGCAGGAGTTCGACGGCCTGATTCCTGCGCTGAAAGTGCGCAAGATCGACGCTATCCTGTCTTCGATGTCCATCACCGAAGACCGCAAGAAGTCGGTGGACTTCACCAAGCGTTACTACCTCACCCCGGCGCGTCTGGTGATGAAGGAAGGTACCGCGGTCACCGACAGCCTCGATGAGCTCAAGGGCAAGAAGATTGGCGTGCAGCGTGGCTCGATCCACGATCGCTTCGCCAAGGAAGTGCTCGCGCCCAAAGGCGCCACCGTGGTGCCATACGGCACGCAGAACGAAATCTACCTGGACGTGGCGGCTGGTCGCCTGGACGGCACCGTGGCCGACGCCACGCTGTTGGAAGATGGCTTCCTCAAGACCGATGCCGGCAAGGGCTTCGCGTTCGTAGGCCCTGCCTTCACCGACGTGAAGTACTTCGGTGACGGCGTCGGCATTGCCGTGCGCAAGGGTGACAAGGCCAACGTCGATCGCATCAATGCGGCCATCGATGCCATCCGTGCCAATGGCAAGTACAAAGAGATCGAGAAGAAATACTTCAACTTCGACATCTACGGCCCAGACGCGAACTGAGTCAGCCGTCAATCGCTATGCAATGGTGCAAACAGCAGAAGCGCTGAGGTTTGCACCATTTTTCATTCTCTAGGTCGAGGACCTCAACATGTTGAAAGGCTACGGGGCAGTCATCCTCGATGGGGCGTGGCTGACGCTACAGCTTGCCCTTTCGTCGATGGCCCTGGCCATCGTGCTCGGCCTGATCGGCGTGGCGCTGCGCTTGTCGCCCGTGCGCTGGCTGGCCTGGCTGGGCGACCTGTATTCCACGGTCATTCGCGGCATACCGGATCTGGTACTGATCCTGCTGATCTTCTATGGCGGGCAGGACATCATCAACCGCGTGGCGCCGCTGGTGGGCTACGACGACTATATCGACCTGAACCCGCTGCTGGCAGGTATCGGTACGCTGGGCTTCATTTTTGGCGCCTACCTTTCGGAAACGTTCCGGGGTGCATTCCTGGGCATCCCAAAGGGCCAGGCCGAGGCGGGTGTCGCCTACGGCATGAATGCCCGGCAGGTGTTCTTCCGCATCCAGGTCCCGCAAATGATTCGCCTGGCGATTCCAGGCTTTACCAACAACTGGCTGGTGCTGACCAAGGCCACGGCGCTGATTTCGGTGGTCGGCCTGCAGGACATGATGTTCAAGGCCAAGCAGGCGGCCGATGCCACCCGTGAACCCTTCACCTTCTTCCTGGCAGTGGCCGCCTTGTACCTGGTGCTGACCAGCGTCTCGTTGCTGGCGCTGAAGTATCTGGAGCGCCGCTACTCGGTGGGTGTCAAGGTGACCGAATTATGATCTTCGACTACAACGTGGTCTGGGAAGCGTTGCCGATGTATTTCGACGGCCTGCTCACCACCCTCAAGCTGCTGGCAGTCTCGTTGTTCTTCGGCTTGCTGGCGGCCATTCCGCTGGGCTTGATGCGCGTGTCAAAGCGCCCGTGGGTCAACCTGCCGGCCTGGCTGTACACCTACGTCATTCGTGGCACGCCCATGCTGGTGCAGCTGTTCCTGATCTACTACGGTCTGGCGCAGTTCGAGGCCGTCAGGGCCAGCGTGTTCTGGCCCTTGTTGTCCAGCGCAACCTTCTGCGCGTGCCTGGCCTTTGCCATCAACACCAGCGCCTATACCGCCGAGATCGTTGCCGGCAGCCTCAAAGCCACGCCCCATGGCGAGATCGAGGCGGCCAAGGCCATGGGCATGTCGCGCATGAAGATGTACCGACGCATCCTGCTGCCGTCTGCGCTGCGCCGTGCGCTGCCGCAATACAGCAATGAAGTGATCATGATGCTGCAAACCACCAGCCTGGCGTCGATCGTGACCCTGATCGACATCACCGGTGCCGCGCGCACGGTCAATGCCCAGTACTACCTGCCTTTCGAGGCCTACATCACGGCGGGCGTGTTCTACCTGTGCCTGACCTTCATCCTGGTGCGCCTGTTCAAGATGGCCGAACGCCGCTGGCTCGGCTACCTGGCGCCGCGCAAGCACTGACCGCTCTGTGAGAATCGACAGCATGTACAAACTCCAAGTCCAAGACCTGCACAAGCGCTACGGCAGCCATGAGGTCCTCAAGGGCGTTTCCCTGGCGGCCAAGGCAGGCGACGTCATCAGCATCATCGGCTCCAGTGGGTCGGGCAAGTCCACCTTCCTGCGCTGCATCAACCTGCTGGAGCAGCCCCATGCAGGCAAGATACTGCTCAACAACGAAGAGCTGAAACTGACCCCCGGCAAGGATGGCGCACTCAAGGCAGCTGATGCGCGCCAGCTGCAACGCATGCGCTCGCGCCTGGCGATGGTGTTCCAGCATTTCAACCTGTGGTCGCACATGACGGCGCTGGAGAACATCATCGAGGCGCCAGTGCATGTGCTGGGGGTCAGCCGCAAGGAGGCACTGGAGAAGGCCGAGCACTACCTTGAGAAGGTCGGGGTTGCCCACCGCAAGGATGCCTTCCCGGGGCACATGTCCGGTGGCGAGCAGCAACGTGTGGCCATTGCGCGCGCACTGGCCGTTGAACCAGAGGTCATGCTGTTCGACGAACCGACCTCGGCCCTGGACCCTGAACTGGTCGGCGATGTGCTCAAGGTGATGCAGGCACTGGCCCAGGAAGGCCGGACCATGGTGGTGGTGACCCACGAAATGGGTTTTGCCCGCGAGGTGTCCAACCAGTTGGTGTTCCTGCACAAGGGCCTGGTCGAAGAGACCGGCTGCCCCCGTGAGGTGCTGGCCAACCCGCGTTCGGAACGCCTGAAGCAGTTCCTGTCCGGCAGCCTGAAGTAAAAGCTGCTTTTTTGCACCACGATAGGGCATGCTGCGTGTCACGCGCAGCCTGACCCGGCGCATCGAATCGAACGATCTCAGGTTTCGGACCTTACCCTATGACCACCCAGCGAATTGGTTTTCTCATCTGGCCCAGCACCCGGCCACTGACCCTGGCGCTGGCCGAAGAAGTCCTGCAGGTGGCGCAGCGGGTCCATCCCGACGTGGTTTACGAAACCCTGTTCCTGCAAGCCGAAGCCCCGGTCGAAGGCAGCTGGCGCATGCCCGGCGAACCTTGGAACGGGCGCCTGGAAGGGTGCCACAAGCTGTTTTTGATGGCCGATGAGGCGCCGGGCAACATCGGGGCTGCGCTGTCGACGGCGCTCAAGCAATTGGCCCGCAGCGGCTGCATGATTGGCGGGCTGTCTGCCGGGGTCTACCCACTGGCCATGCTTGGCCTGCTCGACGGCTACCGCGCAGCCGTGCATTGGCGCTGGCAGGACGATTTTGCCGAGCGCTTCCCCAAGGTCATCGCCACTAGTCATCTATTCGACTGGGACCGTGATCGCCTGACGGCCTGCGGCGGTATGGCGGTCACCGACCTGTTGCTGGCAGTGCTGGCCCGTGACCATGGCGCTGAGCTGGCAGGCGCGGTGTCCGAGGAACTGGTGGTCGAGCGTATTCGCGAGGGCGGTGAGCGCCAGCGCATCCCGCTGCAGAACCGGCTGGGCTCGAGCCACCCCAAGCTCACCCAGGCGGTGCTGTTGATGGAGGCCAACATCGAGGAGCCGCTGACCACCGATGAAATTGCCCAGCATGTCTGCGTGTCACGGCGACAGCTCGAGCGCATCTTCAAGCAATACCTGAGCCGGGTGCCGAGCCAGTATTACCTGGAGCTGCGCTTGAACAAGGCACGGCAGATGCTGATGCAGACCAGCAAGTCCATCATCCAGATAGGCCTGTCGTGCGGCTTCTCCTCCGGCCCGCATTTCTCCAGCGCCTACCGTAACTTCTTTGGCGCCACCCCCCGTGAAGACCGCAATCAGCGACGCAACAGTAGCCCGTTCGAACTGAGCTCCGCGCCGGGTGAAAAAGGTTAGTCGACGTGCCGGCACGCCCGGGCTGCACAACGAGGTGAACACCCGTTCACCCAGCTTCTTCTCTGCCGTACACTGCGCGATTGCGACAGTGTTTGTCGCATTGCCGAAAGCCCGCCCGAATGCCGGTTTTGCGCTGTAACAAGTTGTCGCTTGGCCGCAAGGCCACGCGCTGATCGTTCCTTACAATCCCCCCATCGCTCGCCACTTCCAGGTCAGCGATCCTCTTCAGGAGACTCAGATGTCCGTTGAGCAAGCCCCGGTGCTACGTGCCGATTTCGATCAGGTCATGGTCCCCAATTACTCCCCGGCGGCCTTCATTCCTGTGCGAGGCGAGGGCTCCCGTGTCTGGGACCAGACTGGCCGTGAATTGATCGACTTTGCCGGTGGCATCGCTGTCAATGCCCTGGGCCACTGCCATCCGGCCTTGGTCAAGGCTCTGACCGATCAGGCCAATACCCTGTGGCATGTATCCAACGTCTTCACCAACGAGCCGGCCCTGCGCCTGGCTCACAAGCTGGTTGAGGCCACGTTTGCCGACCGAGCGTTCTTCTGCAACTCTGGCGCCGAGTCCAACGAGGCGGCGTTCAAGTTGGCCCGCCGTGTAGCCCACGACCGCTTCGGCCCTGAAAAGCACGAGATCATCGCAACGCTCAACAGCTTCCACGGCCGCACGTTGTTTACCGTGAGCGTGGGCGGCCAGCCAAAGTATTCCGATGGTTTCGGGCCGAAAATCACGGGTATCAGCCACGTGCCCTACAACGACCTGGAAGCGTTGAAGGCGCGCATTTCCGACAAGACCTGCGCTGTGGTGATCGAGCCGATCCAGGGCGAAAGTGGTGTGGTGCCGGCTGACAAGGCCTACCTGGAAGGCGCGCGCGCCTTGTGCGACCAGCACAATGCCCTGCTGATATTCGACGAGGTGCAGACCGGTGTCGGTCGTACCGGGTCGCTGTATGCCTACCAGCACTATGGCGTGACGCCCGACATCCTGACCAGCGCCAAGAGCCTGGGCGGCGGCTTCCCCATCGGCGCCATGCTCACCACCAATGACTTGGCCAAGCACCTGGCTGTCGGTACCCACGGTACGACCTATGGCGGCAACCCGCTGGGCTGCGCGGTGGCCTGCGCCGTGCTGGACGTGATCAACACCCCGCAGACCCTGGCAGGCATCAAGGCCAAGCATGAGCGTTTCAAGTCTCGTCTGGAGCAGATCGGCCGCGACAATGGGCTGTTCAGTCATGTGCGCGGCGTGGGCCTGCTGATCGGTTGTGTGCTTTCCGAGGCCTGGCAGGGCAAGGCCAAGGACGTGCTCAACGCCGCTGAGAAGGAAGGCGTCATGGTGTTGCAGGCAGGGCCTGACGTGGTGCGTTTTGCACCTAGCCTGGTGGTCGAGGATGCCGACATCGACGAAGGCCTGCAGCGCTTCGAACGTGCCGTGGTCACCTTGACCCAAGGCTGAGCCGGCTCGCAGGGTCGGCGCCGCGCCGGTTGCAACACCGGCCGGTGAGCCCGGATTCCAACGCAGGCGCCTGACGCCTGCCTTTTTTTACGCGCCGCCATTGGCAGCGCGTTTTCCAAGGAGTGACACCATGCTGGTGATGCGCCCGGCGCAAATGGCTGATCTGAACGAAGTGCAGCGAATGGCTGCGGACAGCCCCATTGGTGTCACCTCGTTGCCGGACGACAGCGCTCGGCTGGGCGACAAGATCGCCGCCTCCGAGACCTCCTTCGCCGCCGAGGTCAGCTTCAATGGCGAGGAGCGCTACTTCTTCGTGCTCGAAGACAGCGAGACCGGCAAGCTGGCTGGCTGCTCGGCCATAGTCGCCTCGGCAGGGTATTCCGAGCCTTTCTACAGTTTTCGCAACGAAACGTTCGTCCACGCCTCGCGGGAACTGAAGATCCATAACAAGATTCACGTCCTGTCGCTGTGTCACGACCTGACCGGCAACAGCTTGCTGACCAGTTTCTACGTGCTGCCCGAGCTTGTGGGCAGTGGGTGGGCCGAGCTCAATTCACGGGGTCGCCTGTTGTTCATGGCATCGCACCCCGAGCGTTTTGCCGAGTCGGTTGTGACGGAAATCGTCGGCTTTAGCGACGAGCAGGGCGAGTCGCCCTTCTGGGACGCCATCGGGCGCAACTTCTTCGACTTGAGCTATGCCGATGCCGAGCGCCTGTGCGGCCTCAAGAGCCGCACGTTCCTGGCCGAGCTGATGCCTCATTACCCCATCTATGTGCCCTTGCTGCCTGACGCTGCGCAGGAAGCCATGGGCCAGGTGCATCCGCGGGCACAGATCACCTTCGACATCCTCATGCGCGAAGGCTTCGAAACCGAGCACTACATCGACATCTTCGATGGCGGTCCCACCCTGCATGCCCGTACCTCGGGTATTCGTTCGATTGCGCAAAGCCGCGTGGCGCCCGTGAAGATCGAGCCGGTTGCGGCCCGCGGCACACGGCCGTACCTGGTCTGCAACGGCCAGCTGCAAGATTACCGTGCCGTGCTGGTGGAACTGGACTGGGTACCTGGCAAGCCCGTCAGCCTGAGCCAGGAGGTGGCCGACGCCCTGGGGGTGGGTGAGGGTGCCAGTGTGCGGCTGGTCGCGGCCTGAGCGCCGCCCGCAATCTTGCAGGATTAGCAGAGTTTCGCGCCGGTTGATGCCGCCGCACAAGGAGATAGCATGATCGTTCGTCCTGTACGCAGCAGCGACCTGCCTGCGTTGATCGAATTGGCACGCAGCACCGGCACCACGGGGCTGACCACGCTGCCTGCCAACGAGGAACGCCTGGAGCATCGCGTCGGCTGGGCGGAAAAGAGCTTTCGCGGTGAAGCCGAGCGCGGTGATACCGACTACCTCTTCGTGCTGGAAAACGACGAAGGGCTGGTCGTGGGCATCAGTGCCATCGCTGGCGCCGTAGGCCTGCGCGAGCCCTGGTACAACTACCGCGTCGGGCTTACCGTCAGTGCGTCCCAGGAATTGAAGATCTACCGCGAGATCCCCACGCTGTTCCTGGCCAACGACCTGACCGGCAATTCCGAGTTGTGCTCGCTGTTCCTGCGCCATGACTACCGCTCAGGGCTCAATGGTCGGCTGCTGTCCCGGGCGCGCATGCTGTTCATCGCCGAGTTTCCCGAGCTGTTCGGCCAGAAGATCATGGCGGAGATGCGTGGCATGTCCGATGCCCAAGGGCGCTCGCCGTTCTGGGAGAGCCTGGGCCGCCATTTCTTCAAGATGGAATTCAGCCAGGCCGACTACTTGACGGGGGTGGGCAACAAGTCGTTCATCGCCGAGCTGATGCCCAGGTTCCCGCTTTACACCTGCTTCCTGTCCGAAGCGGCGCGCAGCGTGATCGGCCGGGTGCATGCCGACACCGAGCCGGCATTGGCCATGCTCAAGCAGGAAGGCTTCACTTACCAGGGGTACGTGGACATCTTCGACGCAGGGCCTGCCATCGAATGCGACACGGCCCGCATCCGCGCGGTACGCGACAGCCAGACATTGGTACTGGCCATCGGTACGCCTGGTGAGGATGCCACGCCATTCATCATCCACAACCGTAAGCGCGACGACTGCCGCATCACGGCCGCCCCGGCTCGGCTGGCGGCGGGTACGCTGGTGGTCGACCCGCTGACGGCCAAGCGCCTGCGCATGGGTGCAGGCGACAACGTGCGGGCCGTGCCCCTGTCGGCCGCCCGGGAGGGCCAGTAAATGACCACGCATTACATCGGCGATAACTGGGTAGCAGGGCGCGGCGAGCACTTGACATCGCTCAACCCGGTGAGTCAGGCGACCGTCTGGCAAGGGCAGGGGGCTGATGCAGGCCAGGTACGGGCTGCCGTACAGGCTGCGCGCCAGGCTTTTCCTGCCTGGGCGCACATGAGCCTGCAGGCGCGCATCGAGGTGCTGGAACAGTTTGCGGCGCAGCTAAAACAGCATGCCGACGCGCTGGCCTATTGCATTGGCGAGGAAACCGGCAAGCCCTTGTGGGAATCGGCTACCGAAGTCACCAGCATGATCAACAAGGTGGCAATCTCGGTGCAGAGCTACCGTGAGCGCACCGGCGAGAAGAGCGGCCCTCTGGCTGACGCCACTGCGGTGCTGCGCCACAAGCCCCACGGCGTGGTGGCGGTATTCGGGCCTTACAACTTTCCCGGTCATTTGCCGAACGGGCATATCGTCCCGGCGCTGCTGGCTGGAAACTGCGTGGTGTTCAAACCCAGTGAGCTGACGCCCAAGGTGGCCGAGCTGACCGTCAATTGCTGGATTGCCGCGGGCCTGCCCGCCGGGGTGTTGAACCTGGTGCAAGGTGGTCGTGAAACGGGCGTGGCCTTGGCCGCCGACCCCGGTATCGATGGGTTGTTCTTCACTGGCTCCAGTGGTACCGGGCACCTTCTGCACCAGCAGTTCGCCGGCCGCCCCGACAAGATTCTGGCCTTGGAGATGGGCGGGAACAACGCGCTGGTAGTGGACGAAGTCCAGGACCTTGACGCTGCGGTCTATACCATCGTTCAGTCGGCCTTCATTTCGGCGGGCCAGCGCTGCACCTGCGCACGCCGTCTGCTGGTGCCGCAGGGCCCATGGGGCGATCAGTTGCTGGAACGGCTGGTCCAGGTGAGCCGTACCCTGGCCGTAGGTGCTTTCGATCAGCAACCGGCCCCGTTCATGGGGTCGGTGATTTCTCTGCAGGCGGCGCAGGCGCTGCTGACCGCCCAGGCTGAGCTGATTGCAAAGGGCGGCGTCAGCCTGCTGGAGATGACGCAGCCGCAGCATGATGCCGCCTTGCTGACCCCGGGTATCGTCGATGTCACGGGCGTGACGCTGCGCAAGGATGAGGAGTTTTTCGGGCCGCTGCTGCAGGTGCTGCGCTACCCCGATTTCGAGGCGGCCATCGCCGAAGCCAACAACACCCGTTATGGCCTGGCTGCCGGGTTGCTCAGCGATTCCCAGGCCCGCTATGAGCATTTCTGGCTACACAGCCGCGCAGGCATCGTCAACTGGAACCGCCAGCTCACCGGTGCAGCCAGCAGCGCGCCGTTCGGTGGGGTGGGCGCCAGTGGCAATCACCGGGCAAGCGCCTACTACGCAGCCGACTACTGCGCCTACCCCGTCGCGTCGCTGGAGGCCACCAGCCTGACCTTGCCGGCCACCCTGGCGCCGGGCGTCATACTATAACGATGGTCGGAGCCTTGCCGATGAAAGCATACGAAGTGAATTTTGACGGCCTGGTAGGGCCTACCCACAACTACGGTGGCTTGTCCTACGGCAACGTGGCCTCCCAGAGCAACAGCCACCAAGGGTCCAACCCGCGCGAAGCGGCGCGCCAGGGGCTGGCGAAGATGAAGGCGTTGGCCGACCTCGGCTTCAAGCAGGGGGTACTGGCGCCCCAGGAGCGCCCCGATGTGGCCGCGCTGCGCCAGCTTGGCTTCGCCGGCACCGATGCCCAGGTGATCCAGCGCGCCGCACGGGAGGCCATGCCGCTGCTGGTTGCCAGTTGCTCGGCGTCGAGCATGTGGGTGGCCAACGCCGCGACGGTCAGCCCCAGCGCCGATACGGCCGATGGGCGGGTGCACTTCACTGCTGCCAACCTCAACTGCAAATACCACCGCAGTATCGAGCACCCCACTACCAGTCGCGTGCTGGCAGCCATGTTCGGGGACGAGGCCCATTTCAGTCACCATCCCGCCTTGCCGAGCGTCGCCCAATTCGGCGATGAGGGCGCCGCGAACCATACGCGGTTCTGCCGCGATTATGGGCAGGCTGGGGTCGAGTTCTTCGTCTATGGCCGCAGTGCCTTCGACAGCCGCTACCCGGCACCTCAGAAATACCCGGCCCGGCAAACCCTCGAAGCGTCCCAGGCCGTGGCCCGCCTGCACGGGCTCAGCGCCGACGCGGTGGTCTATGCTCAGCAAAACCCCGCGGTGATCGACCAGGGTGTGTTTCACAACGATGTCATCGCGGTCGGCAATGGGGAGGTGCTGTTCTACCATGAGGATGCGTTTCTCGATACCGAGGCCGTGCTCACCGAGCTTCGTACCAAGCTGGCGGACAAGGGCGGTGAATTGCAGGCCATTTGCGTGCCGCGTGCCACCGTTTCGGTAGAGGATGCCGTGCGCTCCTACCTGTTCAACAGCCAGCTGCTCAGCCGCGACGATGGGTCGATGCTGCTGGTGGTGCCGGAAGAGTGCCGCAACAACGAGCGGGTCTGGACGTATCTGCAGCAGCTTACCAGCCTGGGCACAGCGGTGCGGGAGGTGCAGGTGTTCGACCTCAAGCAGAGCATGCAAAACGGTGGCGGGCCGGCTTGCCTGCGCCTGCGTGTGGCCCTGAACGAAACGGAACTGGCGGCGGTGAACCAAGGCGTTATCATGAGCGCCCCGTTGTACGAGACACTGCTGCAGTGGGTCGATCGGCACTACCGTGACCGTCTGGTCGACGCTGACCTGGCCGATCCTCTGTTGCTGCAGGAGTGCCGTACGGCACTGGACGAATTGACCCAGATACTCAAGTTGGGCTCGGTATACCCGTTCCAACGCCAACCATGAAGAGAGAATTGCAATGACCGACGCCCTGCGCCTGATCCTGGAAGATGAAGACGGCACTCAGCTGGAAACTTCGTGCACGCGCTTTGCCGTGATGTGGCAAGGCAAGGAAGTATGGATCCAGCAGGACGGCCGCGGCCAACTGCTGATCGGGGTGGATGTGGAGGAGGGCGACGCCGAATATGCCAACCTGCTGCTGCGCCCCCTGGCGACCAACCTGGTCAGCCTGCAGCTGGAAATGGAGCCGGCCGACGTCGGCGAAGACGGCGATCACGTTCACGGTCCGGACTGCGGCCACCATCACTGAGGACGCCCGCCATGCTCGCCCTTGGCAAATTGCTTGAGCTGACCCTCACCGGCCATGAACCGGCCGAGAAGACCCAAGTGACGCCCAGGGGCGTGCGCCTTCGCTGGCTGGGGCAGGGAGCTCTGGAAGTGAGCCCCAGCGCCGCTGACGACTGCGGCCTGGACCTGTTGCTGTCTGCAGGTATTCACGGCAACGAGACCGCCCCGATCGAGTTGCTCGAACGTCTGCTGCATGGTGTTGCACGTGGAGACATCGTGCCTCGGGCGCGGGTGCTGTTGCTGTTCGGCAACCCGGCGGCCATCGTCAATGGTGAGCGGTTCGTCGAACAGGACATCAACCGCCTGTTCAATGGTCGCCACGAGCAATCAAGCGGGCCGGAGGCGTTGCGCGCTGCCGAGCTCGAACAATTCGCGCGGGTCTTTTTCAGCAAGCCTGGGCGTAGTCGCTTGCACTACGACCTGCACACGGCCATTCGAGGCTCCAGGATCGAGCAGTTCGCGCTGTATCCCTTCAAGCAAGGGCGCACACATTCCCGGCGTGAACTTGCCCGCCTGGCTGCGGCGGGCATGGAGGCGGTGCTCTTGCAGTGCAAGCCTTCGATCACGTTCAGTGCCTTTACCTACGAGCAGCTCGATGCCGAGTCCTTTACCCTTGAGCTGGGCAAGGCCCGCCCTTTTGGCCAGAACGACGCGGTGAATCTGGACAAGCTCGAAGCACGGCTAGTGCACATCCTTCAGGCCACCGAACCCGATGACGGCGGGTCGTTGGAGGGGTTGCAGTTGTTTCGCGTGGCGCGTGAGGTCATCAAGCACAGCGACGGTTTCCGCTTGCACCTGCCAGCCGACATTCAGAATTTCTCTCCGCTGGACAAAGGCTACCTGCTGGCCGATGACCTGGCTGGCGTGCGCTGGGTAATCGAAGAAGAGGGCGCACGGATCATCTTCCCCAACCCCAAGGTGCGTAATGGCCTTAGGGCGGGGATCATCGTGGTACCTGATGACGGTGAAAATCTGGCCTGAACCTTAGATGTCGGTACCCGGAGCCGGTAGCAGTACGCCCGGAGCCAAGGCTTCGTATGCGTCCTGCAGCATCCTGGCAAGTGCAGTCAGGCCGTCCAAGCCCTTGGCTTGGTAAGGGTCGTACAGTACAGCGGTGTATTCACCGGGTAGCAAATCGGCGTATTTGGCTGGGATGACGCGGCTCAGGTCGAAGCCTGGTCCCTGTTGCGCCGGGCCTGCATGGCATTGCATGAGCACGATGTCGGGTACGTTGGCGTAGCCTTGACGGGCAGCGTCCAATGCCTTTTTCAAATCAGGGTAGCCCGACAGCAATGCGAGCTGCTCATACACCCGGTTCTGGAACTGCGGAGTGCCGTAGATGAAGAGGTGGTCGATGGCAGTGGTTTCGAAACGCGCATTATCGCTAGCATTGGCATCCACGCGCAGTGTGCCATCGGCGTTATCGGTCAACCCTGCTGGAATGTCCTCGCCGCTGAACAGCAAGTGCACACGCTGATCGGGTGTGGACCTGTTCAGTCTCAGCGACACCCCGTCCACTTCCAGATCCAGGCCGCACTCCTGGCTCAGGCTAACGTTCGCAGTATTGAGCCAGACCTGGATTTCATCGAGAGTGCCAACCTTCACATCGTCGTCGAAAGCCTCGATCAGCCTTCGTTGGATGTTGAACTTGTTAGCCGAATAGAGTTTGTACAGCTCGTAACCAAAATAGACACGAGACCCGAGACGTTCTTCGCCGTCTGTAGCATCGTAGGCTAACGCTTCGTCCATTTCCCCGAAGCTCAAACGCTTGCTTTTGTCGCCGCCGTCGATATTGAAGGTTTGGGTTACTGCAGTCATGGGCATGATCTCCTGTTCAAGAGCATTCAGGCTAAGCCTGCCGGCTTTGCTGGGTGCGGTAGTTATTTAGGCTCAGCCGAAGCTGTATTGAATGGGCCGGTGATCCACCGGAGTCTGTGTCCAATCTTGCCTACGGATAGGTCTGCCGGGCTGGCAGGCCAAGCTCCAAGCGCAGTGCATTCTCATTGAAGGGGAAGGGGTTGCTGGTGTCTGGCGGGGTGACCGGATCGTCGTCGTAGTCGAAGCCTTGTAGCCCCGCCTCCAAACCAACGGCCTGTCGTTCCGGCTCGTCCGTGACGCTGCCGGTGACGAAATTCCAGACATGGCAGAGTTCGTGATAGAGCATGACCACTGAAGGCGTGTCAGGGCGCTGAGCCAGCGGGTTGTAACCGATGCGGCAATTGAGTGCGCGTGCACCGCGCTTGCCGTTGCGAATCGTTGGGTCACCCTGGCCAGGGTCATAGTCAGCATCGGCGTTGTCCAGTGCCTCTATGCTCGAGATGATCACCCGCGCACCGTTGGTCACCAGGTCATGGAGCAATACCGAGGCGGTGGGGCTGGCCCGGAGCAGGTTGAGTTGACGGTTCACCTTCTCGATGTAGTGCGCCTCGCCCTGCACCAGAAACGTCTTGAGGTAGTCGGCGGGCAGAGTTGTCTGGGCAAGGTCATAAAGCACAGGCGCTGTGAAGCCGCCTTCTGGTGTGATAGCGCGAGCGTCACCGTACAAGCGGTCGTCAAGCATGCCGGTAGTGAGGCGGTTATGGCCGTCGAGTGCCTCGATCACGGCCCTGCCTTCGACAACCTTGACGATATCCTCGCCTTCGCCTGCGTAAATGAAGGCATGGGTTGCGCCGCTGTGCACGGTGTCGTTGCCGGCACCGGCATCGATCTCGACTTGCTGCAGGCGCGTGGTTTCGATCAGGTCGTTGCCTGGGCCTGCATCGATCATCACTCGCCCGACGGCGGTGCTGTCAGCAGTGGCCACACCTTCCACTTTAATGATGTCGTCGCCATCACCGGTTTCCAGCACCACCTGGTTGGCGACCGCGATGGCCACGTGTACACGGTCATCCCCTGAGCCTGTGCGAACGTGAAGGATGTCGTCGCCCATCAGCGCCAGTGCGTAGCGCAAGCCGCTGCTGCGCAGCATCACGCCGCTGGCATGCGCTTCGACAGACAGCGTGACACGGGGTCGCAGCGCCTGCACCCGCACGATTTGATCTTCGCGCGCGATGATGAACGCCTGGTCCTGATAGGGCAGCACATGCTGCTCCACCAGGCCGGCGGGGGTATATACGACAAGATTGGCTTGAGGCATTGGCGATATCCTTCTGGTTTCGAGGAAAGCACCTTAAGCCCCGGCCAGGGCGGCTCAGCGGTAACCGGCTACCGCGTTTGCTTGATGACCCTCGGTGTTCAGGGCGCATGTCGGGTCTACCGTTGGCAGACAGCGGTTTCAGGAGTTGCCAGCCAGGAAGCCAGGGATTTAGCATCAGGCGTGATAAATGATTGATGCGTTTGACGCTGCCAATAGCCGATTCGGCCATTTCAATAGCACAAACTCACTGCACCAAGCCTGCAGGCCCGATATAATGCGGCCCTTTGCCGTCGTTTCGTCGACGCTTTGCCCTGATGGGCCGCCGTTTCCGTGGAAGATCCTATGAAAAGCGCAGAAATCCGTGAAGCCTTCCTTCGCTTCTTCGAAGAACAGGGGCATACCCGAGTCGCGTCCAGTTCGCTGATTCCGAATAACGACCCGACCCTGTTGTTCACCAATGCCGGCATGAACCAGTTCAAGGACTGTTTCCTCGGAGCGGAGAAGCGCGCCTATACCCGTGCTGTCAGCAGCCAGAAGTGCGTGCGCGCCGGTGGCAAGCACAACGACCTGGAAAACGTCGGTTACACCGCACGTCACCATACCTTCTTCGAAATGCTGGGCAACTTCAGCTTCGGTGATTATTTCAAGCGCGACGCCATCACCTTCGCCTGGACTTTCCTCACGTCGGAGAAGTGGCTGAACCTGCCCAAGGACAAGCTCTGGGTCACGGTCTATGCCACCGACGACGAAGCCTACGATATCTGGACTAAGGAAGTAGGGGTGCCCGCCGAGCGCATGGTGCGCATCGGTGATAACAAGGGCGCGCCCTATGCGTCGGACAACTTCTGGACCATGGGCGACACCGGTCCATGCGGGCCGTGCACCGAAATCTTCTATGACCACGGTGCAGATATCTGGGGCGGCCCGCCCGGCTCGCCCGAAGAAGACGGCGACCGTTACATCGAGATCTGGAACAACGTGTTCATGCAGTTCAACCGTACAGCCGACGGCGTGCTGCACCCATTGCCGGCGCCGTCGGTCGATACTGGCATGGGTCTGGAGCGCATCAGCGCCGTGCTTCAGCACGTGCATTCGAACTACGAGATCGACCTGTTCCAGAACCTGCTGTCAGCGGCGGCCACGGCCATCGGTTGCAGCAACGAGGGGCAGGCCTCACTGAAAGTGGTAGCCGACCACATCCGTTCCTGCGGTTTCCTGATTGCCGACGGCGTGCTGCCTTCGAACGAAGGCCGTGGCTATGTGCTGCGCCGCATCATTCGTCGTGCTTGTCGTCACGGCAACAAGCTGGGCGCCAAGGGCAGCTTCTTCTACCAGATCGTCGCCGCGCTGGTCGCCGAAATGGGTGAAGCATTCCCTGAACTGGGTAGCCAGCAGGCGCACATCGAGCGTGTGCTCAAGGCCGAAGAAGAGCAGTTCGCCAAGACCCTTGAGCAGGGCCTGCGCATTCTCGAGCAGGACCTGGCCCAGTTGCAGGGCAACGTGGTGCCGGGCGATGTGGTGTTCAAGCTCTACGACACCTACGGCTTCCCCATGGACCTGACTGCCGATATCGCCCGTGAGCGCGAGCTCACCATCGACGAGGCCGGTTTCGAACGTGAAATGGAGGCCCAGCGCGAGCGTGCACGCTCTGCCAGCGCGTTTGGCATGGACTACAACAGCCTGGTCAAGGTCGACAGTGCGACCGAGTTCCTGGGCTACGAGGCCACCGAGGCCTCGGCCAGGATCATTGCGCTGTATCACGATGGCCAGTCGGTTGACCAACTGGGCGAGGGCCAGGAAGGCGTGATCGTGCTGGATCGCACGCCTTTCTACGCCGAGTCCGGTGGCCAGGTGGGCGACTCCGGTTACATCCAGGCAGGCTCGGCGCGCTTCGACGTGCGCGACACCACCAAGACCGGTGGCGCCTTCTTGCATCACGGCGTGGTCGCCACCGGTGCGCTGGTCGTAGGCTCTCCAGTGCAAACCAAGGTCGACGCGGATGTGCAGCACGCCACCGCCCTGAACCACTCGGCTACCCACCTGTTGCATGAAGCCTTGCGCCAGGTGCTGGGCGAGCATGTGCAGCAGAAAGGCTCGCTGGTGGACAGCCAGCGTCTGCGCTTTGACTTCAGCCACTTCGAAGCGGTGAAGCCTGAGCAGATCAAGGCGCTGGAAGACATCGTCAACCGCGAAGTACGCCGCAACACGCCTGTGCAAACCGAGCTGACCGACATCGAGACGGCCAAAGCCAAGGGTGCCATGGCGCTGTTTGGCGAGAAGTACGGCGATACGGTGCGCGTGCTGACCATGGGCGGCGACTTTTCGGTAGAGCTGTGCGGTGGCATTCATGCCAAGCGCACAGGCGACATCAGCGTCTTCAAAATCATCAGCGAAGGCGGCGTGGCGTCGGGCGTGCGTCGTATCGAGGCCGTGACCGGTGCCGCTGCGCTGGCTTACCTGAACGCTGCCGAGGAGCAGGTCAAGGAAGCGGCGCAACTGGTGAAGGGTAACCGCGACAACCTGATCGACAAGCTGTCGGCTGTGCTTGAGCGCAACCGCCAGCTGGAGAAGCAGCTCGAGCAGCTGCAGGCCAAGGCCGCCAGCGCCGCCGGGGATGATCTCTCCAACGCGGCTGTGGCAGTCAAGGGTGCCAAGGTGCTTGCCGCCCGTGTAGACGGGCAGGATGGCAAGGCCTTGCTCGCCCTGGTCGATCAGCTTAAGAACAAGCTCGGTCATGCAGTGATCCTGCTGGGCAGTGAGCATGAGGGCAAGGTCGTGCTGGTGGCCGGCGTGACCAAAGACCTCTCCAGCCAACTCAAGGCTGGCGATCTGATGAAACAAGCCGCTGCGGCAGTGGGTGGCAAGGGCGGCGGGCGTCCGGACATGGCACAGGGTGGCGGCGTCGACGTCGCGGCCCTGGACCAGGCCCTGGCGCTGGCCGTGCCGTTCGCAGAGCAGGGACTTTGAGATGAAGGGCAGGGCGGCTTGAGCGCGAACTGCGCTCCTGGCCCCGCTGGGGTGAGTCGTCCTGTCCTTCAGGTTGGATTGTTTTTTGGGGCCCTGTATGGGCTGAGGCACCATTGAAATGGCGTTGATCGTACAGAAATTTGGCGGCACCTCTGTCGGTTCCATCGAGCGGATCGAGCAGGTAGCCGACAAGGTCAAGAAGCACCGTGAGGCAGGCGACGACCTGGTGGTCGTGCTCTCTGCCATGAGCGGCGAAACCAACAGACTGATCGACCTAGCCAAGCAGATCAGCGAGCATCCGGTTCCGCGCGAGCTGGATGTGATCGTGTCCACGGGCGAGCAAGTCACCATCGCGCTGTTGGCCATGGCATTGACCAAGCGCGGTGTGCCTGCCGTGTCGTACACCGGCAACCAGGTACGCATCCTTACCGACAGTGCCCATAACAAGGCGCGCATCCTGCAGATCGACGACCAGAAAATCCGCGCTGATCTCAAGGCCGGGCGTGTGGTCGTGGTGGCGGGCTTCCAGGGTGTGGATGAGCACGGCAACATCACCACACTCGGCCGGGGTGGTTCCGACACCACAGGTGTCGCCCTGGCCGCTGCGCTCAAGGCGCAGGAATGCCAGATCTACACCGATGTCGATGGCGTCTATACCACCGACCCTCGCGTAGTGCCGCTGGCACGACGCCTGGAGAAGATCACCTTCGAAGAGATGTTGGAAATGGCCAGCCTCGGTTCCAAGGTGCTGCAGATTCGCTCGGTGGAATTCGCCGGCAAGTACAACGTCCCGCTGCGCGTGCTGCACAGCTTCAAGGAGGGTCCGGGTACCCTCATTACCATCGATGAAGAGGAATCCATGGAACAGCCGATCATTTCCGGTATCGCCTTCAACCGTGATGAAGCCAAGCTGACCATTCGCGGCGTACCGGACAATCCGGGCGTGGCGTTCAAGATTCTCGGCCCGATCAGTGCATCGAACATCGAAGTGGACATGATCGTGCAGAACGTCGCCCACGATAACACCACCGATTTCACCTTCACCGTACAGCACAACGAGTACGAGAAGGCTCAGAGCGTGCTGCAGAATACCGCGCGCGAAATCGGTGCCCGTGAAGTGATCGGTGATACCAAGATCGCCAAGGTTTCCATCGTCGGCGTCGGCATGCGTTCGCACGCAGGCGTTGCAAGCCGCATGTTCGAAGCGCTGGCCAAGGAGAGCATCAACATCCAGATGATCTCCACCTCCGAGATCAAGGTGTCGGTGGTGATCGAGGAGAAATACCTGGAACTAGCGGTGCGCGCCCTGCACACCGCCTTCGAGCTTGACGCCCCGGCTCGACAGAGCGAGTAAGGCCTTGCCTGGAAGGGCGCGGCTTGCCGCGCCCTTCGCGTTTCTGCTCGTTGCGCAGGCCCCGTCCAGGCCTGCGTATGAAGCACAGCAGCCTGCGTCGACGTCCACGACCGGGCTGAAATTTTAAAGACTGTTATCCCTGAATGTTTTGCGTAAGGAGAAAGCTATGTTGATTCTGACTCGTCGCTGTGCGGAGAGCCTGGTCATTGGCGATGGCGAGATCACCGTGACGGTGCTCGGCGTCAAAGGCAACCAGGTACGTATCGGCGTCAGCGCGCCAAAAGAAGTGGCTGTTCACCGCGAGGAAATCTACCTGCGGATCAAGAACGAGAAGGACGAGGAGCCAAGCCTTTAATTCTTTTGAAGTTTTTTTCAAAAAAAGGGTTGCAGACGAGGAAGAACCTGTTTAATATTCGCCTCGTGTTGCGGTGAGGTGGCCGAGTGGCCGAAGGCGCTCCCCTGCTAAGGGAGTATACCTCATAAGGGTATCGGGGGTTCGAATCCCCCCTTCACCGCCATTATTCGCTTAGGTTGCTGCAAGTTGTAAGAACGCTAAGTAGTTGATTTTAAACGAAAAAGTTCTTGCAAAAATGTTTCAGCAGCCTATAATGCGCGGCAAGACACGGACTCATAGCTCAGCTGGATAGAGTACTCGGCTACGAACCGAGCGGTCGCAGGTTCGAATCCTGCTGAGTCCGCCACTTTTGAAGTGGCTTTGTTATCAAGGCTGTTTCAAGAAACCAGTGGTAATCTGGTCTAAAACTACCAAACGGACTCATAGCTCAGCTGGATAGAGTACTCGGCTACGAACCGAGCGGTCGCAGGTTCGAATCCTGCTGAGTCCGCCACTTTAGAAGTGGTTTTGTTATCAAGGCTGCTTCAAAAACCAGTGGTAATCTGGTCTAAAACTACCAAACGGACTCATAGCTCAGCTGGATAGAGTACTCGGCTACGAACCGAGCGGTCGCAGGTTCGAATCCTGCTGAGTCCGCCATACCCAAACAGAAAGCCCGCTCAAT